>CAZJJK010000057.1:0-11796 GCA_964546285.1 uncultured Treponema sp.
ATCGGCCCACCGTTTCAACCCCGATCAATTTACAGAAAGAAGTTTACACCACCTTTTGGGAAAAGTTTCTAAAAAATATCTTCAACAGAATTGGCAGCAGTTAGTAGCAGTCACAGTATATTCAGAACGAGCAATTATTTATCTTGATCCTCACTTGGGGAATTGTGGCTAAAATTACTAAGTACTTACATTATAATAATATGTACAAACACTGTTACATTCAAAAACTGTAAGATTGTGTGGGGATTTTCTCCAAGGTGTAGCCGTTTTTTCATAATCACGACCAAAACATAAACGGAAATCGCAATCCTTATCTACTGCCACCAATTTTGTTGCAGAATACTTCAAGCATACCTTTTTATTCAACATAAAATTACAATAGACACTCAGAGCTTTTTATAGGGAATCAGCTCATCGCTGACATTTTCTGTCCAGTATTATCCCTATAGGACAGAGCATCTAGGCTTGGTAAAAAGCATATGTATGTTGACATAGAGTAGCAGAGGAGCCCCAATGTCTTTATGCATTGCTCTGTTAAGTAATTAAAAAAGAATACAAGAGGATGAGCGTGACTATATTAAAACCATCTCTGTTCATTATATAAATCAGCGGTCCCAGGTTGCAACAGAATTGGTAGCAGTTAACAATCCTTACCTGCGTCTTAACAAGCATTATTAGATGTACCATAAAACGCTTTTATATGCGGGTGACGCTTTATCCACCGAAAGAACGCTCAATTTGCCTGCGGCGGCTCTGTATTGAGATAGCTGGTAAGCGGGGAAGCTGATTGAAGATAGTCTCTCTTCCCCGCAAAACCAGTGACGTTTTATTTTTTAGCCCTAAGAGCTAGAGAAAGAAATTCTGGGACAACGTTTTTCTCCGAAAAGTCCGTCGCCGCCAAAATGGCTTTAAGTTCTTCCACCGTATACGCCGCGGCGATAGACGAGCGCCAGAAACGTCCCATGCCGCCAATAAGCCGTGATAGGATAGCCACTAAGGCGCGGGCCTTAAGTCCTATATCTCTCCGCTCATCCTGAAGGACTAAAATTCCGCCAGGGGCTAAAATTTTATGGATACGAGAAAAAGCTTTGACAGGATCATTCCAATGATGAAGTGAATCCCGCGAGTACACCAGGTCATAGGGGCCTGGTGCCGTCTCATCAACGCTCTCCGCTGTTCCTTCAAAAACTCTAGTCCTATCGGCGGCTCCTGAGGCGGCCAGATTCGCGCGCGCGGCGCGGACCATATCAGGTGAAGCGTCTACTAAGTCAATTTTTAGATCAGGCCGTTTTTGTGATACTATGACTGAAATCCAGCCAGGTCCTGGACCCAGCTCTAAAACCCTGCCTCCCACTGGCGGTTGCCCCTCATTAAGCGTACGCGAAGCGAAGCGAAGGTAATCTCCCCATAAGCGCTTTTTCATGATCTCCCCGTATTTCTCAGCGCTCATGCCTTCGCTATCGCCGTCACGGATCGCTCCGCCTTCACTAACCCTTTCCTTCATCATCGTTTCACTCCTATATTACAACTTGTATATACAAGCCTGTATAATTCCTTATGCAAGGCCCAAAGCCGCCGCTTTAGGATGAATAACTTATGCCCTGTTATTTATGTTAGGCGCGAACCCAACACTGTCTAAAAAAACGAGCACTTCACGCGTCCAGTCTAGTTCAGCAAGCAGATGGGCCCTCCCATGTGAGAAAATTAAGCGGGCAACTTCAGGAATTTCCGGCTTAGACCTTTCAGCGCTTTCATGAATATCCAAATATCGCACCGCCTTTTCCAAAGAAGCCATGCGTTCACATACTAGTTCTCTCGCTTCCACTGGATCTAGAGCGTCTATAAACGCCATGGCGATATCGATATCGAAGTATTGCTGGTGCTGGCGCCGCAAGGTTTCGCGCAAAAGACGGATGAATTCGTTTTTTCCGTCCTTTGTGATCGCGTATACGGTTTTTTCAGGGCGTCGACCAGTGCGATTTGCCGCTTCCGTAGCGATAAATCCTTCCTCGCGTAGCTTCCCTAGCGCGAAGTAGATAGAGCCATAAGCGATATTGGTCCAATCTCCCATATGCTCTTCTATGATGTGCTTGAGCTCATACCCATGGAGAGAACCGTTCCGAAGCAGACCGAGTATCACTAAACGAGTACTCATAGTATCCTCATATATACAAGCTTGTATATATGAGATTAAATAAAGACCTTACTATTGTCAATACCCTAAGCCCTCGGTAAGGATAAGACATATTCCAGTGGAGAGCGTTCATGGGTTTTTAACAATAACTTTCTCCGCCTTTCCAAGACAATAAAGAAGTCCAGCTAAGGGGATAGCCCCAATCTTCCAAGTAAATGGCTTAAGACAGGAATCAGGGCTTCACTTGGGTTACTTCGCGTGATGGCTTTATTATACCCGCGGGATTATGAAAACGTTTGGCTTGATTATTATTATGGATATCGATATTTTAGGCGTAGTTTTATACCTCACTATATTGGTAATATAATCGAGGACCTATGGAAAACACTATGAAGACCGCCGTATTTGACACAAAGCCTTATGACCGTGAATATTTTGACGCCGCTAACACGAAATTCAATATAAAACTTAAATATCTACCGATGCGCCTTAGCCGTGATACAGCCGCTTTAGCCAAGGGCTATGACGCAGTGTGTGCCTTTGTCAATGACGAAATTGATGAAGAAACCGCGAACTTGTTGGTAGAAGGGGGCGTTAAACTTATAGCCCTTCGTTGTGCGGGGTACAACAATATCGATCTAAAATCGGTCTGGAAACGACTTCATGTTGTTAGAGTCCCCTCCTATTCCCCTCACGCGGTCGCTGAGCACGCGGTCGCTCTGCTTTTATCGTTGAATAGAAAAATACACAAAGCCTATGTCCGAACCCGAGACGGTAATTTTTCACTCTCCGGTTTAGAGGGTTTTGATCTTTACGGAAAGACCGCGGGCATCATCGGCACTGGCAAGATTGGACGGATAATGGCGGGTATACTGCGAGGCTTTGAAATGCGGGTCCTTGTTTCCGATCCATGGCCAGATGCCGTCTGGGCGGAAGAGAGCGGTGTGGAATATGTTGAAAGCTCCTCGCTGTTACATTTATCCGATGTGGTCAGTCTCCACTGTCCACTGACACCTGAAAACTATCATCTTATCAATGAAAAAGTTATCGCATCCATGAAAAGCGACGCGATAATCGTAAATACCGGTCGCGGCGGCCTTATAGACACAAAAGCGTTGATAGAGGCCCTTAAAAATAAGCGTATAGGCGGCGCCGGTCTGGATGTATACGAGGAGGAGGATAACTATTTCTTTGAGGATTTTTCCAATCAGGTAATTCAGGACGATACTCTTGCCCGTTTATTAACCTTTCCCAACGTTCTTGTAACCGGACACCAAGCTTTTTTAACGAAAGAGGCTCTTGGCGCGATAGCGCTAACTACTTTAAACAATATAAAGCTCTATTTTGAAAAAGGAGAACTTCCCAATGAAATTTGCTATCGTTGTACCGCGGGAGACTGCCCGCGCGCGAAAACAGGAAAGTGCTTTTAGTGTTTTTCTTATTCGTATAATCCGTGCCGACGCGGCGTTAGAACCGGCTGTCTGAAGAGAGCGTTCGCAATTACTCATACCCGCTTATATACTAAGCACTTAAGGTATAGAGACTCATCGTATCCCACACGTATAGGATGGTCCGGGGCTTGGTAGCGTGTTTCTATAAGGCGTAGACGGCGATCCGCGTCCACGGCCGCTTCTGCGATTAGCTGCTTCAGCCTGCTTTCGGATAGGGCATAGGAACAGGAGCAGCTAATAAGGGTACCGCCGCGTGCTAAAAGTTTAATGGCGCGAAGATTTATTTCTTTATATCCCCGCTCGGCACCGGCTAGGTCGCTTCGGCTTTTCGCGAAGGCTGGAGGATCTAGGATTATTAGATCAAAGCTGCTTCCTTTCCGTTCGGCTTGACGCAAATATTCAAAAACATTGTCTTTAACGGTACTGATCCTTTCGGAAAGGCCATTGACGCGAATATTGCGTTGAGCCGCCGCTAAAGCCGTTTCCGAGCTATCAAGCGCGATAAGTTCAGCCGCTCCAGCTTTAGCGCTATGAATCGCGAAGCCGCCAGTATGGCAACACGCGTCAAGAACCCGACAGCCCTTGGCGTAACGAGCGGCTAGAGCTCGATTACTAGCTTGGTCTAGAAAATGGCCAGTCTTCTGGCCGCTCAGTATATCCACAATAAAGGGGAGTCCATTTTCAAAGATAAGGATACCCTGTTCGGGGATGGCGCCTTCTAGAAGGCCTTCTCGGCGTTCAAGTCCCTCAAGTTCGCGTACCGCGGCGTTATCTCTCTCTATCATACCCTTTGGAAGCTCGATAGATTCTGAAGCTTCTCCAGGTTTAGCCTCGGAGGCGGACATGATTTCCTTAAGCGCCTCTAAAATTAAGGCTTTTCGGCTGTCCATGCCAAAACTAAGGAATTGGCAGACTAACCAGGACGAGGGAGCTCCCAAGCGTTTGGCGCACTCGTCAAAAGTGAACTCTCCCGTCGCTAAAGCTTTGGAAGAAAGCGCGTCATCGCTTGGCCAGCCGACATAGCGATCTATTATCAAGCCTGGAAGAAAATCGGCTTCGGCAAAGCAAAGCCTTGTTGAATCACGACTTAAGTCATAGAAAAAACGACGGTACTCAATAGCCGCGCGGAGCCGGCGCTTGAAGAAACCTAGATCTACCCCTTCTTTGGATGGGGAGAAAAGCCGCGCTCTGATTTTTGAATTAGGATTGGCGAAAGCGCGTCCGACATAGCGTTTTTTGTCCGTTTCCACCTCTACCAAGGCGCCGGCGTCCAATTCCGCTTCCTTTCCCTGTTTGTCCAACACAGCCGCGATCTCGTTGTCATAAATCCAGGGGTGGCCGGCGTATAGACGCTTTTCCTCTCCCGGTTTCAAAATAATACGGACCATGCTAGTCATTGCCATTTGGGGGGCTACGCCGTACCACGAATTCTTGGCGTGGTGCCAAGATTTGAGCTTCAGCGGCGGAACGTGCGGCGTCATTAAAATATTTCTGAGCGCGATGAGGTTGCGCCGCGGGGACGCGCAACTTCCATGTTCCATCCGGCTTGAGAAGTCTCGCGTTTGTGTCGTCATCGAAATAGCTCTTTAATATGGTGACCGCGCGAATTTTGGTCCTTTCATCAAGGAGGGGGATCATCAGTTCTACCCGGCGTTCAAGGTTTCTGGGCATCCAATCGGCGCTGGAAAGGAAGACCTCTTCAGAGCCTCCGTTCGCGAAATAAAAAATCCGTCCATGTTCCAAATAATGATCCAGGATGCTTATCACCTCTATCCGTTCGGATAGACCGCGAACCCCAGGCCGAAGCATACAGATGCCTCGGACATTCAAGCGTATCGTAACGCCGGCGTTTGAAGCCCGGTATAGGGCGTTTATAATATCGATATCCGCAAGCGAATTCATTTTTGCCATAATTAAGGACGGGTAACCCTGGTCGTATCGTTTCGTTTCGCGATCTATCAATTCAATAAGCCGACGTTTTAGATCCATGGGCGCGGCAATGAGGTGACGGCATTGCTGAACGCTTGAGTAACCGGTTATAGCGTTGAAAAACAGGCTCGCATCCTTGGCAATTTCCGGATTTGCGGTAAAAAGACCGATGTCGCTGTAAAGTTTCGCGGTACGATCATTGTAATTGCCAGTGGCCAAATGAAGGTAACGGCGGACCCCGTCCATTTCTTTACGAAGTACCATGCAAATTTTCGCGTGTACCTTAAGTTGAGCTATCCCATAAACGACAACGGCGCCGGCTTGGACCAGCCGCGTCGCCCAGGTTATATTACGGCCTTCGTCAAAACGCGCTTTAAGTTCCACAAGGGCCGTAACATGTTTGCCATTTTTCGCGGCGGTTTCCAAGGCTTCAACGATTGGCGAATCCCCCCCAGTCCGGTAGAGGGTAATCTTTATGGCGATAACATCGGGATCGGCGGCGGCATCACGTAAAAACTGTACCACCGGTTCAAAAGAGTCATAAGGATGGTGCAGCAGCCGATCTCTGGCGCGGATCGCGTCCCATAATGGCTCACCTTCTGGTAATTCGCGCGGCCACCAGGAAGACCAAAAATTCTCCCGCAAATGATTAAAATTTCTAGCGCCGCTTATTTCCATTAAGCTGCGGAGGTCTATGGGCCCAGGCAGTTCGTAAACATCGTCCTCTCCCAAGCCAAGCCGAATTCTCAGTTCATCCCTTAAGCGTGGACTGTCAGCGGATACCGATAAACGAACCGGCCGCGACTGCTCGCGGTCAAGAAGTACTTCCTCCATCGCTTCAATAAAATCGGCGTCTCGTTCCTCATCTACGCCAAAATCGGCGTCACGGGTTACTTTGAAAAGGGTAGCTTCTTTAACACGATGCGGCGAGAAAAGGCTGTAGCCCCAATGAGCCACCACATCGTCAAGCAAAGTCCAGCGCGCTTTGCCATCGCTTTCCTTTGGTAGCCAGACGATACGCTCCAAGTTGGCTGGAATCCGCGCTATCGCCAGCTTTTCGTCTTTCCCCTCCGCCTCCAACAAAAAAGCGGCATGAAGTCTTAGGTTGCCTGTGAAAGGGAAGGGGGTGTCTTCCTCTATGCGTAGAGGCGTAAGGGTGGGAAATATTTCGTTATGAAACAAAGTCTCTAAAAATTCGATCTGTTCCGCGTTGTATGATCCTGGCCGGACTAAGGTCAAGCCTTTGTCCTCTAAAGCCGGTAGAAGCTCATCATTAAGAATGGCATATTGACGTTTGACGATAGAACGTATTCGTTGAGCGGCTAGTGATAATTGCTCAACCGGCCTTAAACCAGAAGCGTCAGGACCAGCTTTTAACGAGCGTTTAAGAGCGGCTATCCTAACCATAAAAAACTCATCGAAATTCGATGAAACTATGCAGAGAAATTTTAGGCGCTCCAGCGGCGGAAGCTCGGCGCGGCTTGCTTCCTCTAAAACGCGTTCATTAAAATCGATCCATGAAAGTTCTCGGCTAAAAAATGGCCGCGCGAGCGCGTCAGCCGAGGCGGAGTCCGAAAGCTTGGGCTTCATTCTAACATCACCTTTAGGCCAAATACGTCCTGGAACATATCGGCTTTTTCATTAAGCGCTAAACGCTCCATCGTAACATCCTGCCGGTCGACGGTTCGTAGAATGAAGCCGTCGCCGCGGCGTTCCAGGTTCAGTTCCATAACCTTCCGGGCATGGCCGCGGTCAAGGGCGTCGGCTACTCTAAGAATGGCCGCCAGCTTTAGCACAACGATCCTATCCTCCCTCTGAAGCGCGATATAGGCGATATCATTGGAGGAAGGGCCCTTGCGTCTATGGTAACGAACAGTGTTCGCGACAATATCCAGGTCATCGCGATGTAACCCGAAAATTTCTGAATTAGCGACTAGGTACTGGCTGTGTTTTTGATGGCCAGCGGCGCGAATAAACATGCCTATATCATGGAGAATAGCCGCGACCTCCAGCAACAGGCGGGCTCGTCTATCCAAGCCATGTTCCGCTGTCATGGCGTCAAAGAGCTTTAAGGCTAAATTGGCGACATGGCTAGCGTGGGCTTCGTCAAACCGATATTTACGGCCTAAACTGATGGCAGAGGCTATCACCTGCGAATAAAACTCTTCTTGTAATTCAGAACCCATACCAGAGGAAAGGGCGATCAAAAAGCCCTCCCTAATTGATACGTTTGGAACGATGATTTCCGTTGCCGCCGTCTTATCCAGGAACGTTTTATATGTTAAAAGGCCCGGTATTATGCCTTCAGCTTCGGCAAAGGGCAGGTGCAGTTTTTGGACGCATTCTTCCACGCTGTAGCCTTGGATACGTTCCACAAAGCTTTGGAAAGCTTCTCTCTCCATGGTCCAGCAATCGTCATTCAATTCCAGCCCCAGCCTGAGGGCGCTTAAGCGCATATCTGATCCGATAGCGATAAAGCAGCGTACCTTTCGTAAATCCATTTCAGAAGAGATAGACTCGGTCGTGTTCCGTATGTTTTCTTCCAAGTAATCACGAAGATAGCGTTTTGAACCCTTGGCCTGATTAACTTGCTGATCTATTAAAATAGTACCCAAGCGCAGGCTGTGAACCGCGGCCATTTTACCTCGGCGAAGCAACATCAATTCCGAAGATCCGCCGCCAACTTCCAAAATAATAGAATTGGATCTGAAAAATAGCGGGCGATCGTTCCGAATGGCGAAACGCACCGCTAGATACATGAGCCGGTTTTCCTCAATTTCCTCAACAACGTTTATGCGAAAGCCGGTACGCAGGAAAATACGATCAATAAATATATCGCGATTATCCGCTTCGCGTAGAGCGCTGGTAGCAATGACATGGACATTTTCAGGTTCGATATCCCAGGAAGCGAGAAGTTCTTGGTAGCCGTGAAGAACGCCCAGACAATCCGATAGCGCTTCGCGCCGAATCCGGCCACAGGTAAATACATCCCTGCCAAGACCCACCGGTTTTGAGCCCTTGTCCAGAACTTCCCAAGCGGTCTGTCCGCCGGTTTGGGCTATCAGGAAGCGTATGCCTGTAGAGCCTACCTCTATAACGGCGACTCGTTTTGGCGGGGACGCGCTTGTTTTTGGGGCTGGCATTTAATCGGTCTCCGTCGCTTCCTTGGCCAGCAGCGCCGCGCCCAGGGGAACGGCGTCATCTCCCAGGATGCCGAGCGATACGGGGACGTCTTTGGTCAGCTCAGACATCGCGTGTTCTCGCATCGCGTCCTTGACGATATTAAGGTAACCTTTGCGTAAGCGGTCCGCGAAGCCGCCGCCAATAACAAAGGCTTCTGGGTTAAGCAGCATAACGACATTGGCTAGACCCACTCCTAAATGAAAAGCCGCTCGCTCAACGATCTTTATCATATAAGCGTTGTTTTTTTCCAAACCGCGTTCAAAAACCGAACTTTTGAAACGCTTAAAATCCGTACCTGTCTTGTCCATAATTTCCGGCAAGCGTCCGGCTGAAGCGGCCGCGACAGCGTCCTTAGCCATAGCGCTTCGCGAGGCGAAAGCTTCCAAGCAACCGAATTGGCCGCAACCGCAAAGCGGGCCGCCTTCCATGATGATCATATGGCCTATCTCGCCCGCGGCGCCTTGACGGCCTCGGTACAGCTTGCCATCCAAAATAAGGCCGCCGCCAATACCGGTGCCGACAAATACGCCGACCACATGGCGATAGCCCTTAACGGCGCCAAGCTTGAATTCAGCCCAGGTCCCGGCGTTGACATCGTTCTCCAAAACAACCTTAACACCTAAGGCTTTTTCCAGTTTTGCCCGAAGCGGATAATCCCTTAATTCTAGGTTTGTTAAATTTACGGTGCCGGCTGACGGATCAATTATGCCAGGGACGGCGACTCCGGCCGATAGGACAGCCGTTTTATCCACTTTCGCTTCTTTTAAAAGATTTTCTACCAGTTCAGCCATAGACTGGCAGACAGCGTCCGCGCCATCCTCTCCAGGGGTCTTCTGACGGACTGATTCAACTAACTCGCCACCCTCGGTCATGAGAGCCGCGATCATTTTCGTACCGCCTAAATCAAAGCCTATATGGTAACGCGTCATTGAAATAGCATAGACGAAGAAGCGGCTTTTCTCAACAGCGACGGCGCGGCGTTTTTGCGCTTAACGCCATTTGACGGGGAAGGCCGATTACAATTTATCTATCAACATTGAACATTTACCGGATGGGATAGGCAGGGTTTTCTTTTTCTTATCTAAAATATTCATGGTAAAGTAATACAGCTTCTCACTTTCCATATGGATTTCCCACCCGCGCCCGCTTTTATTGGATAGGATAGTTATGAGATTTCTCTTAAGAGAAAGATTTTCTATTCCCATAATCTCTAAATTGGGAATGATCCAATCTACGGTTTTTCTAGGCAGAGAAATTTCAAGACCTACCACGTTTTCTATCATTAGACAGACAGTGGATAGTCCGGCGTAGGCTAGATATTGCGAGCGCGGCCAATCCGCTTGATCGGTACGTTTCGCTGGACCTTCCTTAAGCGGCAGATAAGCCTCCCACAGATTTCCCTTATGATGGTTTCCATCAGGGTTCATAGAGTCAAGCACAAAATATAAATGCCTAATAGCGCATTCGCGGGCTAAATCCCAGCGCTGGTATTTTTCTAAGCCCTTAATGGCCATAAACGTTAATTGCGGATATACCGAACCTCTGTAGCCATTGCCGTTAGGGTCAAAGTCTGGGTCGCTTACGGCAACCGTGGGGAAGGGATGGTTTGCGCCAAATATCTTTTCGTCGGTTAGCTTATCAATCAGACGTTCCGCTTTATCGTCATTTGGGATTTCAGCCAACAGAGGCCAGAAACCGGCTATAGTCTTTGTTGGAAGACGCTGTTCAGCCTCGTCTAAATCGAAATAAAAACCTTCCTTCTGATCCCACATCAGTGAGTTGATTCTGGTCTTTAACGAAAAATACATCCGCTTATACTGGAAGCCTATTTCCTTATCATTAAGGATGTCCCCTAGAGCTGACAGATAGAGGGCGTTGACAGCCATAGCTGTGTTGAAATCTATATGGTAAAAGGCTTTTTCACGGGGGGCATTGTCCATGCCCGTAGCCGCCAAGGGTACCGCGTATAAGCCGTTAGGCTTTTTAAACGTATTTTCCAGCCAGGCGACATAACGCCTAAGAATGGGTAGAACCTCTTTTACACGCTTTTTATTAGCGCTTTTATGATAGAGATTGTATTCAGCCCAAGCGAATAGAGGCAGCGCCAAGCCTTCCGGATTAGCGGCGTCAACTCGCGGTAATCCGGTTTCAAGTGAATAGGCGGAGCGGATAGCGCCAGACTCTTCCTGCTTTTCATAAAACAGATCCAAGCTTGAAGTAGCCGGATAAATTCGATTAGAATAAACGAGAAAAAAAGACGACCACACGGCGTCTAGTTGTTCGATAAAGGGATTTCCTGGATATCCGAAATACTTTCCCTCAAGACCGCTACCAGGACTACCGCTTACCCAGCAGTCCTGCGTCCAAGCCCAAGTTCTGTCGTATATATCCACGAAATCCTGATCATAAAAGTGGACTTTCGGAAAGTCGCGCTTAGTCACGGGATCTCCTTAATTACGGGCTCAATTTTACCATATGGTTCGGATTCCAAGCTCTGAGCTTTTGGATCGCGTTTTATTCCACTGTGGTCCACTTCCCTATAAAATAAAATACAAGAAGTGGGAGACATTCAAGATTATCGGATGGAGTGTAAAAAGTCAAATTTATTAGGAAGCGATATCTCTATAAAGTGGGAAAAATACCGTGCTTGGCGAGATGACTGCCAAAGGCTATAATTTCGATCATGAAAAGACGCTTCAGGCGGCAAAAATTTCAGCGGGCGGCTCTCGCAAAGGCTATCATTGCTGAAAAGCGGCGGTTGTTTAATTTTGATCCAGCCTTATTCCCGGAGAAAAGGCATTATCGCGGTTTAGCTATCCGTAGCCGCCGATTTTTAGCCCCCTCCTTTGTTTACCGTTTTTTAAGGGCCGCGGCTGATAAGTGGATAGCCGCTTTAATGAAGGAAAACGAGAATTTCAGTGTGCAAATTTGGCTCTATGAGCGACGTTTTGAGAAAACTCAGCTAGTGGCCGCCTGGGGGGAGTCCGCCGCTTTTTACGATAAGGCTTTTTCTCCTTTGTCTCCACCTTTCAAACCGCCCCGCGCTAAATACGGTTTGGAAAGGCGATCGCCGTCAAATGTGAGCTGGCGGCGCGGCGC
>CAZJJK010000057.1:11896-20004 GCA_964546285.1 uncultured Treponema sp.
GGCGCCTCCGTCAGTGCCGGAGTGAACGAAACGGTCTATGTGTTGAGTCACGGACGGGTATTAATACGCGAATATGCGTTAAAAAAAAGGTGATTCGCTTGCTGGCTGTCGGTGGTATTTTGCCACGATACGCTAAGTGTGGCGGCGGCGCAAAGCCCTGGCTCAAAGCCGCGTTTATGCTCTTATTTTTTTCAGCCGCCGCGCTTTTTGCCGATCCTCATGATATTTCTCCGCCGTTATCTGAGGCGGCGAGTCCGGCGCTCCCCGATTTTCCAAAAATATTCTCAAGCGATTGGCGGCGGGCGCTGGCTTATGTACGGCGCGAAGGCCCCGCTATAGTTAGAGAACTCAGCGTTTGCGGCGCCGAGCCAAGCGAAGCCTTGTCTGTCGTTTTCCCGGAATTGGTCCGGTATAATATACTTAGAGATCATATGGAAATAGCGGCTCTGCTCTTTTTGTATGTGGATAAGGGGACAAGATACGCCGATTTTTCCGTAGGCGTATTCCAAATGAAACCTTCCTTCGCGGAAAGGGTGGAAATGGCCTTGCTCGCGGTCGCCGATCCGCCGGAGGCTTTAGAGCGATATTTCGATTTTCCCGCGGCCAATACGAAAGAAGCGCGGCGGGAGCGTCTTAAACGCTTATCCGATCCTATCTGGCACGCTCGTTATCTCGCCGCTTTTATCGCCATTGTTTATGATAGACATGGCGACTATTTGGCGGATATGGAAGGCGCCGATCGTGTCGCCTTCCTATCCACCGCCTATAACGCCGGCTTCTATAAAGACCTAGAATATCTGGAAAGTGTATCCGCCAAAGCGTTTTTTCCGGATAAGACTTTTTGGAACGGGCCGCTGTACCGTTACGCGGAAGTCGCGCGTTATTTTTACGAACACGAACTGCCTGTTCTGGGACTAGGCCCGTAAACCGAAGCTATTAAGGATAAACGCTAGGAGCCGCCCTATGACAGAAGCCGGTTTAGCCGCTTAACGAAATCCGCCGGGTCCTTAAGCTTAACCCCCTCGACCAACAAGGCCTGATCCAAAAGAACGCCAGCTATATCCGCTATCCGCGCTTCATCATCGCTGTCCACGAGCTTCAGTACCAGAGGATGTTCGCCGTTAAGCTCCAATATTGGCTTAACGTCAGGCAACTCCGTCTGACCCATAGCCCGAAGCATTTGGGCAAACTGGATAGAAGGATCGTTTTCATCCGCGACGATGCAGGATGGGGAATCATGCAAACGACGCGACAGCTTAACATCCTTGACCCTGTCTCCAAGCGCCTTTTTTGCCTTTTCGAGCGCCGGTTTTAACTCTTTCTCAGCCTTTTTATCCTTTTCCGTGCCCAATTCAGAGTCTGCGCCGGCGCGGTTAACCGCTTTTAGCTCCCATTCCTTGTATTTAGCTAGGGAGGGAACGACGATCTCATCGATATCGTCGTCCATAATAAGAACTTCTATGCCCTTAGCCTTGTACGCCTCCAAGAGGGGAGACGCTTTCAGCGTTTTTTCGTCGCCGCCAGTGATGTAATAGATGGCTTTTTGATCGCTCTTCATCCGCAGGCTATAGTCCGCCAGACTAACCCAGCCTTCAGCCTCAGTGCTTTTAAAACGCACCAGTTCAAGCAAGGCGTCGCGATTGGCGAAATCCTGGTATAGCCCTTCCTTAAGCGGCCGATTGAATTGTGAGATGAAGTTTTCCCATTTTTCCTTGTTGTTTTCGGATATGGCTTTGAATTCCCCCAACAGCCGTTTAACGGAAGCGTTTTTGATATTCAACAGGACGCGATTTTGTTGAAGTATCTCGCGGCTGACATTAAGCGGCAGATCCTCCGAATCAATAACGCCGCGGATAAAACGCAGCCAGGTCGGCATCAGTTCCTTTTCGTCATCGGTGATGAAGACGCGCTTGATATAGAGTTTTACGCCGCTCTTATAATCGACATTATATAGATCGAAGGGCGCTTTTTTTGGAATATAGAATAAGGTGTCATATTCCATGGTTCCTTCGGCCTTTGTGTGCAGGTAGAACAAGGGGTCGTCGGTGTCATGCGCTATCTGCTTGTAAAATTCGATATAATCCTCATCCTTTAGTTCGGCTTTGGGTCGACGCCAGATCGCGCTGCCTGAGTTGATCTGTTCGGTTTTTGTTTTGGAACTTTTTTCCTTACCCTTATCGTCCCACTCCTTTTCGTCATAGGTTAAATAGATGGGGAAGGCGACGTGGTTGGAATAGCGCTTTACTATATCCTCAATGGACCAACGGGCGGCGTACTCCAAGCCCTCCTCGTTAAGATGCAGGGTGACAGTGGTCCCATGGCTATCCCGTACGGCTTCCTCAATCGTGAAACCTTCTTTGCCGTCACTTGTCCACAGCCAGGCTTTCTCGTCCCCAGCTTTTCGCGATAGCACATCGATCTTATCGGCGACCATAAAGGCGGAATAGAAACCCACGCCAAACTGGCCGATTAGGTTGGAATCTTTTTTAGCGTCCACGCTGAGTTTTTCCACAAAGGCGCGGGTGCCGGAACGAGCGATAGTGCCAAGGCTTTCAACCAAATCGCTTTCATTCATTCCTATACCGGTATCACTGATCGTGATTAGCTTTTGGTCTTTATTAAAAGCGATATCGATCCGCCCCTGGAATTCGATTCCTTTAAGCGCGTCGTCAGTCAGCGTGAGATATTTTAACTTGTCCAGAGCGTCTGACGCGTTGGATACTAGTTCGCGTAAAAAAATCTCTTTGTGAGAATACAGCGAATGGATGATAAGGTGCAGCAAGCGGCTGACCTCGGTCTGAAATTGATGACTGGCCATGAAAAAAGACTCCTTAGATAGTGAGAATAATTTTATCAAAGATACGAAAACGAGCGTGCTCTAGGCAAGATAAGCGTCGCGGTCTATCTTGCTTAGCCTGTTTTTAGCTTTTATTTTAGCCCTGGCTTTTGTGTAAATACGGGGCAGTGCGTTCCGGTAGCTCTAAACACCTCAATGGAGGGTAAGGCGGCGCATTTGATGCCAAAAACCGTACAGGATCGTGGAAAACGCGGGTCCCAGGTCACCTTGAAATAGACGCACTTTAAGCAGTTTGGTGCATGCTGGGGGAAGGGTTTTCCGCTTATTCCCTCCGCGTCCGTCATGGCCTAAACCAAGCTATAAAGCATGTATTCTTTATTAACTGCTGCCAATTTTGTTGCAAGTCGAAACCGCTAATTCTCATATAGAACCCTATGTCAGTATAGATCTTGTTGTAGAGTGAGTCCAGATTCTCGGTTCCGCGAGTCCTACATTGGACTCAACAAGCTTGTGTTTAGCTGGTCTTGGTCCAAACTCTATGGATGAATTCTTTTTAAATCTCTGTTGGCTACGAAAGAAAAGATGAAACGCTTTGCAACAAAATTGGCAACAGTATTATTGATAGTCGTTGGGATCATGTCCAAAGTGTAAATTTAAGACGCGGGAAGGAGTATAAAGCCGAACGGCCTCGCTTCGCTTTTTACGCCCGCCCTATGTCCTGTTTTCTAGATTTCAGCCTGGACGGTATAATATACAAGCTTTATACTAGGGCGGTGAACATCGTCGGTCTACTCGGGCGCGGGACTATTGATCGGCTCCGCGGCGTTAAGTACGCTCTTGGTTATGTCGGTCGGGTTCTAACCCAAACCGTCGTCTTTTTTAGGCGTCGGCAGGTAGCGTTTAAAGTTCTTGTAATGCAGATTCTGTTCACCGGTGTGGAAGCTCTGACTATATCCGCCGTTCTGGCTGTGGGAATTGGCGCTATCGTCAATATTATAGGAAATTCCATCCTTCCTCAGTTTGGCCAAAGCCGTTTGATGTATACTATCCTAATCGTTATCATTACCCGAGAGCTGGGGCCGCTTTTAACAGCTTTTATCATTACCGCTCGGTCGGGGACCGCTATCGCGACTGAGCTGGGCGGTATGGTGGTTTCTCACGAATTGGAAGCCTATGTATCCATCGGGATTGATCCAATTTCCTATTTGGCGGTCCCCCGTTTTCTTGGCGTAACCTTTTCTTGCTTTTTCCTCAATATGTATTTCAATTTTTTCGGTTTGCTCGGGTCCTATGCCGTTCTACGGTTGGCGACCGCCTTGCCGTTTTCGGAATATTACGGAAATTTGGTGAGCGTTCTTACGGGCAGCGATCTAGTGATTGGGATAATCAAAAGCATTGTTTTTGGGGCCTTAATTTCCATTGTGGCGACCTATCAGGGTTTTTCCGTCGCCAGGGCTTCCACAGAGGTACCCCAGGCTGGCATCCGGGCGGTAGGTCAAGCTTTTTCTAGCTTGGTGATAGCCGACGCCATTATTACCGCTATTTTTTACGCCTTATGAACGCGCTTATAGAGTTTCGTGATGTAACGGTAAGCTTGGGCGGTTTTGAGACGCTTCAAGACGTGAACGCCAGCTTCCCCGATGGCCGCGTGACTGTGGTGGTTGGGCGGGCCGGCGCCGGTAAAAGCACCCTGCTGAAAACGGCGGCTGGTTTAATTCAACCTGACCTGGGGCAAATCCTTTTTCGCGGGCGGGCTCTGGCGAGCATGAGCCGCGCCGAGGAATTGGCGTTTCGCCGCATTAGTTCCTTTGTTTTTCAGGATGCCGCCTTGTGGGCTAATCAAAGCATCTTCAATAACCTGGCCTTGCCTTTAGCGGTGCATGAACCGAGTTTGCCCAAAACGGAAATAAATAGACGCGTAAGCGAAATGGCTAAAGCGGTAGGATATGATGAGAGCTTGGCAATTAGGCCGGCCGAATGTTCAGCCGGTGAGCAAAAACTGATTTCAATAGCCAGGGCGATGATGCTGGATCCGGAGTTGGTGTTTATGGATGAACCAACGGCTTCCATGGACAGTGATGGTGTGGAAAAATTGAATGAAATACTGCATCGCTTAAAAGAGGCTGGCCGAAGTCTGATTATCGTATCGCATGATCCTCGTTTAATCGCCGACATCGCCGATCAGCTTTGTGTGGTGGCCGCCGGGAAGGTGATCGGTTTTGGCGCCGTGGAGGAAAACGTTCAGCTAGCGGGAAGCGATTTGGCGCGAAAAATAATGGCGGCAAGAGCGAAGAACCGCGCTATTGACGGTTCGGAAAGGGGCATCTAGGATGGTGATAATATGAAATTCCGGATCCGCTACGCCGATCAAGTCGTGGGAGCTTTTGTTATCGTAGCCATGGCTTTATTGGCCTTTTTAGTTGTGGCTGTTGGCGCGAATCAGCGCTGGTTTTCCCGCGATTACGAATTTTATTCACGCTTTTCGTCCGGGTCTGGCCTTTCCACCGGTACGGCTCTCGTCTTGGCGGGCTTTCAGATAGGCCGTATCGATAAGATTGAATTAAACGCGGATAACGAAGCCGATATCGTCATAAAAATTTATGATACCTATATCGATAAGGTTCATATGAATTCTATTCTGGAATTCGTCACAAGTCCTATCGGTTTGGGGAGCCAGCTTCTCTTCCATCCCGGAAAGAGTGACAGCCCGGCGCCGGAAAAGTCCTATATTCCATCCTATGATACCGCGGAGGGTAAACGGCTTGTGGAAGCCGGTCTTGTCAACCGTCCGCCCAAGGATGATACCATTACCAGGCTTTTATCCAATATAAATCCGCTAGTGGAGAATGTGGACGCGACGATACTGGAGTTGAAAAAGTTGAGTGTTCAGATTGGCGAGGCTCTTCAGGGCGAGGGCGACGGGCCAATCGCCGCCATGCTGACTGACGCGTCCGCTTCCGTGCATAACGTCAAAACGCTAGTCAGCGATGTGGGCGTTCTCCTTGACGATACCAAAACCAAAGCTTTCGGCGCCGTTGACGAGGCTCTGGAAATCGTTACCGATGTTAAGGATAAAACTTTCGGCGCTGTGGATAGGGTTCTGGATACGGTGGATGATGTTAAGGAAAAAACATACTCGGTGGTGGACGACGCCAGCGGTCTTGTACTTGAAGTTAAGGACAAAGCTTTTTCCGTTATTGACGAAACGAAAGACAAGGCTTTGGGCGTTGTAGATCAAGCGCTGGAAATTGTGGATGAAACCAAAGACAAAGCTTTTTCGGTGGTGGATCAAGCTCAAACTTTGGTTGATGACACTAAACGGGTCGCTTTTGGCGCCATTGATGAAACCAAGGCTAAGGCTTTCGCCATGGTGGATAAAGTAGATGTGTTGATTGATGAAACAAAGGGCGCGGCTTTCGCGCTCATTGACGAAACCAAGGATAAGGCCTTTGAAACTGTTGATGAGGTGAATAAAACAATACAGCAGAGCCGTGATAAAGCCTTGGACCTAGTGGATGGGCTTTATGGAGTGGTCGGTGAGGTAAAGGATAAGGCCTTTGAACTTATTGATACCGCTGAGGAAGCCACTAAACCGCTCCTGGCTAAAACCGATACGGCTGTCGCGAATGTCGTTGATATTACGGCTAATCTTAAGGCGACTACGGAAGCTCTTCGTGATCCCACGGGTTTGGTTCCCAAGCTATTAGACCCAAAGGGCTCGCTTAAAACCTTATTGGATGATGGGGATCGTCTCTTTGACCGGGTTGAGGCCTCTCTTGGCCATGTGGAAGGAGCCCTTAAGAATCTAAAAGATTCCACCGCCGCCCTTTCTGGCCAGATGCCAAAGATCGTGGCCACGATAGAGGAAGTAAGGGGGGCTATAGTTAAAGCCCAGGATGTTTTAGAAGGGCTTAAAAACAACCCGCTGCTTCGTGGGGGTATTACGGAGCAGGTCGAACCGCAAGCGGCTCCAACAAGCCTACGGACTACGGATTTCTAATGGAAAACTTATTTATCGATTCAAAGCAGCCTAGGGTTTTAAGCCTTTTATCGGTTTTTAGTAAAGGACGATGCTCCGCCGTGCGCGGACTCGCGATACAGCCGCTCAAGATCGCTTTCCTTAGCGCGGTAACCGTTCTTTTTGGCTTGTCGGCCTGCTCTTCGGCTCCCAAAGCGCCGCCGGGCATATATACCGTCCGCAATGAGGCCGCTAGATTAGCGCAGATGGGCGCGAAGGCGCTTCGTGATAGTGACGCTTCCGCTCAAGGCTTTTACGCGGAGGCTTATCGTCTCTATACGCTGACTGACGATCCGGAAGGCCGCGTGCGCGCTCTAGAGGGTTTGGGGCGGTGCCTGGCGGCCGCCGGAGAAAGGCTGAGCGAGGACGATCCGGAAGCCGTCTTTATAGGCAGTGATGCCAGCTCTCTTTGGTCCTACGCCACCGCTATAGCCGAGGACAGCAATAACCCAGAAATAGAAGCTTTGGCGAAACTACTCAAGGTTGAGTTGGAGTTAGCGGAGGGAACGGCGGAGGAGGCTCGCAAAGCTGTCGCGGATGCTGAAACCGCGGCGGAGCTTCTTAAAAAGAGGCCGATGGATAGGGCGCGGGCTTTCCGTCTTTCTGGTAGCGCGTATAAAATTCTCACAGCTTATACTGAGGCGCTTAAGGCTTTGGAAGAGGCCGCGAAGCTGGATCTGGCGGAAAAATCCTACGCCGAGCACGCGTCTGACCGCTATCTCGCGGCCTCGGTGCTTTCTAAAATGGGCAAGTACGACGAAGCTGTGACAGCTCTGTCTGAGGCTTTGGACAGTGATCGTCGGGTGGAGCATGCCGCCGGGATAGCGGGAGATTATTTAGCCCTTGGCTTGGTCGCCGAAAAAAAAGGCGACCATACAGCCGCTCAGGAATTCTTTCGCCGCGCTGATGAGATTTATACGGCCGCGCGCCTGGATAAACTGGCCGCTAAAGCTAAGCTTTGGCGAGATGCCTTTATAGAGAATTGACGGAGCTTAAAAGCCGACGGCTTTTGACCTTGCCTCAAGGCTTACTAACTGCTGCCAATTTTGTTGCAACCTAGTGCCGTTCATTTATATAAAAGGGAATATGCTTATAATATAGGCGCACGCTATCCTTTAGTGGCGATTTATAATAGCCTGGCAGCTTAGCATTAAGCCATATTTGTTCTTCCAGTACTCTGTGTCAGCATAAGTATGCGACGAACCAATCCTGGGCGTTCAGTTCTGCAGTTTAATTAGGGCCTGCTGAAAAAGCATCAACTTGCAATAATACAAAGAATAAGCTACGATTCCC
>CAZJJK010000058.1:0-19999 GCA_964546285.1 uncultured Treponema sp.
CTAATGAGTTTTTGGACTGTAGGTGAAGAGCTGTACCTGACTTCCGCTACCGAAGACGGAAAAACATACCGTATGAAACTCGTTAAAGGGAACCCAGGATACTCTATCTCTGAACCTAAATCACTTATAGCTTGGCGTGGCACGGAACTGTTAATTAAGCCGCTACTCCCCGGTATCCGTTCTTTGTCAGGCGAACGTATCCAAAACTATCTCGCCTCTGAATTACGAGACCGTATCTCCAAAAGCGGCGTTCGTATACTTATTGTAGACAAAGCGGCTCATAAAGAAATAATTGTGGAACCGCGCCGTTTTTCAGGCCGCTTACTCCACAACCTACCATCTATCCGCAGTCCCTTTGGTGACATCTACTGCGAACTGTATATGAATGAGCCCTCTCCAGACAATGAATTAGGCTTATACAAAAACGGCACTCGCGTATTATCCAATCTTTCCGTCCTGGATGGTTTTGATACAGCGCCTTGGAATAGCCCATATTTAGAGGGTATTATCGATTGTTCCTATATTCAGTTAACCCCTGGCACCCGTGACGGTATTATTCGTGATAACGCCTTTGATAACCTAATAGATACCCTGAAACCGCTCGGCGAGTGGTTGGAAGGGGAACTGGCGGAAATGAAAAAAGCGGAAGAAGAAACAGCTAGCAAGGCAATACTCCACCGCGTTACAAAGGCCTTTAGAGACGCTTTCGCCTTCCTTGCTGATGAGCAATACGCCTGGATGGCTACTGGTAAAAAAAAACACCAGCAAGCAAACACTCCTGGCAACGAGACAGTGAACGAAGCTGAAATATCCAAGGCTACACTAGACGAAGATATCGTAGAAGGCGCACTAATCAATAACGACAACGAGACTTCGCTAGCGGATGAACAGCGGGCTTTTTTTGATTACCCCGGACCTCTGCGTAAAATAACGATAATCCCAGCCAAAGCGGTAATCCCGGTTGGCGGCGAACGAAAATTACGCGTTCTCTGTCGCGACCGTAAAGGCAAACGAATCGATAGCGGCGTAAAATTCGATTGGGCTATAGCCGAAGGCTCTGGCGAGCTTGTGGAGGATGGGGCCTACGCGCTATTCAAAGCTGGATCTGAACCGGGAGTAAGCCGTCTCAGTTGCTCCGCTACCGACGGTAAAAATTCGGCGGAAGCGGAAGCTTATCTTACGGTAACCGCGGAACTCGTTTCACAAGACAGCGTGGCGGCGGGAACCGGTAAGGGACTTCCCGGCTATACCTATCAGAGAGCTAGCGGCGAACTATGGCGTAGCCGTTATGACCCAGAAACAAATATTATCACTATCAATAACGGCCATTCGGATTTTATCTTCGCTTCCAAACTTAGGATGCGGCATCTTCGCTATATCGCGCGTTTATTCGCGAAAGAATTGATTCTTTTTAATTTCCCTGGCATAGCTCAAGACGAGGCGCTAGAGAGAATGACAGAACTACTTCTCTACTTAGACGAATGCTTATAGCGGCAAACGAAACGTTTTAGGTTTGGGCTCTGGAATACGCGTTATATTTCAGGAGTATGGGCTAAATAACGATAAAATCTTTAGCGGCGACGCTGATATCTAACGTTAAACGCTTTCCCCTTGAAACAACAGGCAAAGATCGCCCGAAAAGATACACGAGCAAACATCTTCCGGCTCACGGCCAAGCCCATAAACACCACTAGATTTAACAACGAAAGAACTAATAGGTGAATACGATTGCTCTGCGGATATCTCTTTATTCGTTTTTGTAAAGAATCCTTCCTCTTCTTCCGCCATTTCCGTTAAACATCCATTTTTAAACGGCTTACCACTTCGATTCCGTTCCTTTACGCAAAGAAACCGTTCCGCTAACGGAACAGCTCCACCCTCGTAAATTTATCCACATCAACCAAACCCCGGTCTGTTAATTTCAGCGAGGGAATAACCGGCAAGGCCATAAAAGAAAGAGTCATAAGCGTATCAGCGGAGGCGCCCCCCCTGTCGGCGAAATAGCGGTCAAACGCGTCCATTCTAGCAATGGTTTCATCGGCGGATAATAAACTCATAAGGCCCGCTACGGGCAGGGGTAGATCCACCAGCACTTCGTCGCCTTGCGTGGCCACTAAACCGCCGCCTATCTTATTAAGGTGCCGGGCAGCCTTAAATATCGATTTATCATCTACCCCAGCGATAATCAAATTATGCGAATCATGGCTTATCGTTGAACCGATAGCTCCGCTCTTAAGCCCCAAGCCCTGGATAAAGCCCCTGCCTATTTGACCGCTACCTCGGTGACGTTCAATAACATATAGACGGAGCAAGTCTCGCGTTGGATCGGATAAGCAATACCCGGCTTCATCGATCAGAGGCTCAAGCCAGCGCTCTCCCGTGATTAAGCTGCCAATCTCAGCGACAATAACGCGCGCCTGCTTCCCTTGTTTCTTAATACCAAAATCGCTTTCCTCTAACCACTTGATATTTACCGAGTCGCGCGGAATATCTTTAACTTCTTCCTTTTTATCTATCAAATGACCATCGCGCGCTACTAGACGACCATCCTTAAAAACCGCCGCCACTCGGAATCCCTTCAGATCATCCAACAAGTTTATGTCAGCTTTAAAACCAGGCGCGATCGCGCCGATATTCGGAAGACAGTACCGCTCAGCTGGGTTGAGGCTTGCCATTCGTATCGCGTCTATCGCATTGACGCCCCCAGCCACTAAAAGGCGAAGCATACGATCGATATGACCCTCACGCTTAAGATCACCGGGATGACGATCATCAGAACAAAGCAGGAACCGCCGGGCATTAGCTGGCGTAACAGCCGCGGCCAAGACTGCCAAATCCCGCGCCGCCGAGCCCTCTCGGATCATGACCCATAGACCCTTTGATAGCTTCTCCCGAGCCTCATCAGCCGTCGTGGATTCATGATCGCTTTTTATACCGACAGCGGCATAGGCTGACAGGACGCGGCCGCGCAAGCCCGGAGCATGCCCTTCCAAAGCTTTTCTCGCGGCCTTGAATAGAGCGATCTTATCCATAAGACTAGGCTCACCAGCCAATACCCCAGGGTAATTCATTACCTCGCCCAAGCCCAAAACCCGTTCGTCATTGACGAAACGATGCATATCCGCGGCAAAGAAATCCGCCCCAGCACTATCAAAACTAGTAGCTGGCACGCAGGATGGAAGAGTGAAAAACACGCGAAGCGGTAAACCCTCTGAGGCATGCAACATATAAACCATACCGTCATAGCCCATAACATTGACTATCTCATGCGGGTCAGCAATCACAGCGGTCGTTCCACGCGGAACCGCTAGTGAAGCGTATTCGGCGGGAATAAGTAGAGACGATTCAATATGAACATGGGAATCAATAAAACCGGGAACCATATAGCGGCCGCCGGCATCGTAGCTTTCTATCGCCGCCAATCCATCGTTCACGCCAACGAAAACACCATCTTTTATCGCGACCACGGAATCGTTACATATTGTTCCGGAAAATACGTCAACTAAGCGACAATTTTCAATAAGAAGATCACAGGGTATTTCTCCCAGAGCGGCTTTGGTCAATCCGGAGTTCGGCATAAGCGTCCTCCATATACATTTCTATCCAGTCTAGTCCCAGGTAGAACTAGGCGCAACCTTAATATGCCTTTATAGCCGCGTATTGTAATGATACATATTTAATAGCGGGAATGAAAAAGCCCCGGATTTGAGCGTCGCGGCACAGATAAAGATAAACCCAAGCGCAGCGGTTTCTATATGAAACCTAATCCTTTTCCCGCTAATAATGAGGCGTACATTTCTCGGACAGATACAATTTTATCGGCTAAGCATACAATCAGACTTTCCGGATACTTTGGCGGAATGATAGTCAGCGGCCACATATGCCTTAGTATGCAATCCCGTTCTACAGCGGATAAGGGACCAAAACGATCTTCCGCGTTCCGCAAAGCTTCATCGGGGTGGTCAAAGCCATGAAGCCCGCCGGACCGAGGCCGAGCAAGCCGCCAATTATAAAAGAAAAAATCGTGTAACAACGCGCCATGAATCAATTCATCCAGCCGGCGCGCGCCAAACATTTTCGCTAAGCGTAAGGACACGATAGTTACCGCCAAGATATGATCAGCCAAACTACCATCGTGATGACGTATCTTTTTTAGAGCTTGAAACTCTTTGGTAGATATTATCGTCGCGCCGAAAATCAAAATTTCAGCCGGAAGAGTTCGTGATCTATCAGCTTCCACCGCTACCTTTACTTCCCTCATTCTCCAGCCCCCGACACAGCCTATTCCAGCCCCTTAGCGTGGATATCGATATCTAGCGCGTCCCAGGGATATTTTATCCATACATCAGGTATAGAGGCCCCTTCATAAACTGTCGTTACACAAGCGGGATAAGCAGCCAATTTCCGTTTATCCTTTTGATGCAGAACGGCTACGCGAATTTCCGCTAAAGCGTTTTTCGCTAGTTCATTAACGCAGTAAGCGAGTGTTATTCGGGTATCATCCACCTCATCGACTAATAAAACCTTTTTCCCAGACAGTTTGCGTTCCACTTCATCGATCCATTGCACCTTTAGCGGCACCGGTATCGATAAAGCGTTATCGAAATAACGGCGCAAACCAACAACATAAATATCCTTTTTCAAATAGGTTTTAAGAATACGCGCTGGAATAAAACCGCCGGAGGCGATAGCCACAATTAAGTCAGGTTCCCAAGCGGAAACCGCGATATCGCGGGCTATCTTAGCTACAAGTTTATGAACTTCGGCGTATTGAACAAACAGCTTACTCAAGCTAGCGTTCTCCACGTTTATATGGCTCGCCCAGAGTCGCCGGAGCGAAAAGACTCCTGTTGTTTTTCCTTAAACCGGACAGCGCCAAAGCGCTTAGTGTCGCGACATAGGGTAACATACTAAGAATACTGGGCGGAAGCCCAAGCGGTTGCAGCAAGTACTGAAGAACAAAGATTCCACCAAATAATAAAGCGCCCCAAAAAGCCCGAAGCGGGTTCCACAAAGAAAATATAGTCAAAGCTATCACTATCCAGCCACGCCCGCCAGACATGTTTTCCGTCCAACTAGCTGAATAAGATAGAGACAACTGAGCGCCAGCTAAAGCGGCCAAAGCGCCTCCGCCCATAACGCACAGCCATTTAATCAAGTTTACACGAACCCCAAGAGCATCCGTAGCCTTAGGATTTTCGCCTACCGCTTTTATTTTAAGACCAACTCTAGTTTTAGAAAGAAAAAACCACAGGGCTATACCGATGAAAACCGATAGATAAAAGAAGGGATCCTGAGAAAACAAAACCCTTCCAAAGACTGGAATATCCGAAAGACCGCCAAAATCCACAGCGCCTAAACGTTGTACGGCCGCACGGCCGACAAAGGGCTTCCCCCACATACCGGCGGCACCGGTACCGATCATAGTCAAGGCTAACCCTGACACAACTTGATTAGCCCTAAAAGTAACCGTAACTAGAGCATGAATCGCGGCTAAAAAAGCGCCCGCGATCAATGCGACCCCGATACCAACCCAGGCGGACCCGGAAACACCGGTAGCCGCAAAGCCCGCGAATGCCCCAAAAGCCACTAAGCCTTCCATCCCAAGATTTAATATACCAGCGCGTTCGGTTAATATTTCTCCTAAGGTGGCTAGATAGAGAGGCGCGGCGAAAATCAAGCTTCGTTGTAGCACAGACAGGACCAGTTCGTTAGCCATGGACTGCCTCACTCCGGCGGACAAGGCGCGGTCTTGTTTTTGTAAAATATTCCCCTATAATAAGAAACATTAAGATGACACCTTGAAACACCTGAACGGTAGCCGCCGGTAAACCCAGGGCGATCTGGATGGAGTCGCCGCCTACGATAATTCCGGCAAAAAATAAGGCCGCTAAAGGCACAAAACGCGGATCCAAACCCGCTAATCGAGCTACTATAATACCAGTAAACCCATAGCCAGCGGAAATAGTATCGGGATACGTCATATGCCGATGATTAGCCGCGATCTCCCCAAATCCAGCAAGACCGGCCAAACCGCCCGAAACCAACATCATCAGAATAGTCAGTTTCTTCGCGTCTATTCCGGCATAACGCGCCGCTTCACGGTTTTCGCCTAAGACGCGGATCTCGTAACCAAATTTTGTCCGGAAAATGAGTAAATAAGCGAGAAGAACGATAACAGCGCTTAAAATTAGCATAAGATACGGAATCCGCGTCTGAGGTATCGTTGTCAGCATTGCCTTATCCATCAAATTATCGGTATAGGGAAAGCCATGCTGCGTCTTGCCTCTCCACGGACCCACAATCAAAAAACGAACGAATTCAGCCAAGACATAGTTCAGCATAAGGGTAGAAATCGTTTCGTTCATGGAGGTCCAGTTCCGCAACAGGGCGGCTATTAATGCCCATATCATACCGCCAACTAAACCAGCCAAGGCCATTAGCGTAATTACAAGCGGGGCTGGCATAGCTGAGGAACCGAGGGTCAACCCCACCCAAGTAGTTAGACAGGCTCCGGCTAAAATTTGACCTTCGGCTCCAATGTTCCAAAATTTTCCTCGAAAAGCCACGGCAAGGCCTATTCCAACCAAGGTTAAGGGAATAGCCCGCGAAATGGTCTCGCCAATACCATAACTCGTCAGGAATCCCGACCGGAATATTCGCCAAAGTCCGACAAGGGGGTCTTTCCCGCTCGCTAAAAACACTATCCCCATCGCCAATAAGCCCGCTAATAGACTAGCGGCTAAAATAGTAATACGAGTTAGGATCTTAAGGTCACCACGGTCCTCTTCAATTAGTCGAACCCTCATATTTTCTCCTGGCCGACACCGCTATCGCTCTCAAAGGTGAATTCAGGCAAACGCTTCGCCCCCGCCATCATCAGCCCAAGATCCTCAGCTGTCGTTTCACCTGGCTTAACAACACCCATAAATTCGCCACGATACATAACCGCTATTCTGTCGCAAAGAGCGAATAATTCATCTAAATCCTCGGATACAAGCAACACCGCTCCGCCAGTATCTCGCCGTTCTAACAGTTTTTTCCGTATAAATTCCGCCGCGCCGACATCTAAGCCATAGGTCGGGTGACTCGCCACAAGCAGGGCCGGGTCAGCTTCTATTTCACGTCCAATGATCAGTTTCTGTATATTTCCGCCCGATAGATTACGCATCGGAGCATTTATAGAGGATGCCGCTACCGAGTATCCGTCAACAACCCGTTCGGCATGCCCCTTAATAAGGTCATAATTTAAGAAAACCACATCTGAAAAAGGTTTAGCGTGATGGCTTTTAAGTACGGAATTTTCATAAATTAGCAAATTCGGGACAACACCGAATTTGATCCTCTCTTCCGGGACATGCGCCACACCAAGATTAGACATAACTCGGGCGGATTCCCCGGTAATGTTCTTACCTTCAAGTAAAACAGCCCCTTCCCTAGGTTTTCTCAGACCAGTAATTGCCTCTACTAATTCACGCTGCCCATTTCCAGACACTCCAGCGACACCGAAAATTTCATTTCGATATAAAGTAAAAGACACGCCTCTTACCTGTTCGCTACCCCTGTCCCCAACAACTCGAAGCTTACGCACTTCCAGCGTTTTATCGCCTTGTGGGAGTTCCGCTCGCTTCATTGAAACCGCCACTTCTCGACCAACCATCATGCGCGCCAGTTCGCCACTGCCCACCACAGCAGGATCAGCTTCGCCGGTAACGACTCCCTTACGCAGAACAATCACTCTTCCACACACGGAAATTATTTCCTGCAACTTATGGCTGATTATAACCGCGGCCTTGCCCTTAGAAGACAGGACCCTAAGCGTCGCGAATAGTTCTTCCGCCTCCATAGGCGTTAAGACTGAGGTTGGTTCATCCAAAATTAAAAGTTCAGCGCCATACATTAGCGCTTTAACGATCTCAACTCTTTGTTGCTCGCCAGCCGACAATTGCCATACGGGCGCAAGGGGGTCCACCTTAAGCCCAAAATATTTTCCAAATTCCTCAATTTTCTTGGCTGTAGCCTTAGCGGGGAAAAAAAAGGGGGCCTTCTCGTAGCCAAGCGCTACATTTTCCGCGACTGTATGATTTTGCACTAACATAAAATGCTGATGCACCATACCTATGCCCAAACGCAACGCATCACGGGGCGAATGGATAGCTACCGGCTTGCCGCCGAGTAATATCACACCTTCATCCGCTCGGTAAAGACCATAAAGGATATTCATCAACGTCGTTTTGCCGGCGCCGTTCTCTCCTAAAAGGCCAAGTATCTCTCCTGGATCAACGCGAAAATTCACCTTCCGATTAGCGTAGAACCCATTGAAAACCTTGGAGATACCACGCATCTCGATGCCAGCGAAGCCTTCCACTGTTCCCCCGAAATTTAGTCCGCGGGGCGGTAAGAACCCGCGGTTGACCGCCTTGTCTAAAAAGCCGCGCGCTCTTGGCGCGCGGCTTTTTCCATTTTTTTAATTCGTTGGGAGTTGCCCGACGATATTAGCCACAAAATAATCTATGGCCATAAGTTCAGCTATAGTCGCTTTCGCTCCTTCGGCATAACGCAATGTCCCCTTCTGATCCTTAATCGGACCTGTAAAGGGTTCAAAACTAACAGGAGTCTGTTTCATTTGATCCAATCTTTTTAGCACTAAGTCATAGACATTGATTTCGCCTAGATCATCGGTTTTAATTTTTACGGCTTTTAGGGCATCAATATGTATCGGGTTAATCGGTTCTCCCATTTTTCCACCCAATTCCGCTCCACCTTCAGCGGCTAGGTACAGAAGATCACCGGTCTTCCAAGTGCCCTCATAAATGCCTTTTAATATCTTCTCATAAAGCGGCGTCCAATTAACGAGTTGCCCAGACACTAAAGAATTCGGCCCCATTTCAGCCATTGGGCTATAATGTCCAAAAGTATAGACTGGCTTACCCGCTTTAGTGCTTTCTTCGCCGACTTCAACAACAGCGGCGGAGTCTTCCGTAAAAGCCAAAGCGTCACAACCCGCGGCGATTAAAGCTTGCGCGGCCTCACGAGCCTTAGCGGGATCATACCAGGTGTTAATCCAACGAACATCCACTACCGCCGTTGGATTAGCGTCTCTTACTCCAAGAGCGTATGCGTTAATATGGCGAATCACTTCCGGAATGGGAAAGGCACCGACATAGCCTATTTTCCCGGTTTTGGTCAGAGCTCCGGCCATAAGTCCATTCAAATAATACATTTGGTATAAATCAGCGAAATAGGTTCCGACATTAGCGCTCTGCTTATAACCAGAACAATGCACGAAAAGCTTATCCGGATACTTCGCGCCGGCTTCCACTGTTTCATCCATATAGCCAAAGCTACACGTAAAAACAACATCCACCTTTTCGTCCTGAATAAATTGAGATATGACAGGACCGGCTTTTCCCTCTGGGACGCTTTCTATGTATTTTGTCTCAAGCCAGGGTAACATTTTTTCAAGCTCCACCCTGGATACATCATGGGCATTTGTAAAACCCAAATCGCCGATAGGACCGACATAAACAAAGCCGGCAACCACTTTTTTCTCGGCGTCTGTCACGGCGCTCTGCTGTCCACCAGCGGCGTAAGCACCCATGGCTAACAAAGCCAACAGGCAAAGGCCGATCAAAGCTGTTTTGATAGATCGCATCGTTTTCCCTCCTAGGAAAAATACCGGACGACGCCACCACGGAAACGCTCCGCGGTACTTGGCCCGATCCCGGTGCTTCGTTATAACTAGGGAACGGCCGAGGGTCAATCGTACGGCTAAAAAAGAGCGGCGCGGGAACGGCCGCGGGAGGAAAATTGTGTTGAACGTTGAAATGGTCTCTAAGACCTTTACTACGGTCAGGGCGGTGGACGGAATTAGTTTCTCCGCCAAGCCTGGTGAAATTATGGGCCTTATTGGGCCAAACGGCGCCGGTAAATCCACCACAATACGTATGATCATGAACATTATCGCCCCAGATTCAGGGAGCATCCGCTTCAATGGCGTTCCTTTATCTGAACCTTTAAAAAATCATATCGGATATCTACCAGAAGAACGTGGTCTTTATAAAAAAGTAAAGGTCAGCGAAATGCTACGCTATCTCGGCGCTCTAAAGGGCATGGATAAGCATGCCGCTAAACGAGCGGCTGAAACCTGGTTGGAACGTTTCGAACTTTCAGACTGGCGCGATAGAAAAATAGAGGAATTATCAAAAGGTATGGCCCAAAAGCTTCAATTTATTGGAACAATAATTCATGATCCAGACTTAGTCTTATTTGATGAGCCCTTCTCAGGGCTTGATCCGGTTTTTCAAGATTTATTGCTAGAAAGCATTTTAGAAATGAAAGAGCGTGGAAAAACCATACTATTTTCAACACATATTATGGAACACGCCGAAAAAATATGTGATCGTATTTTACTCATCCAAAAGGGTAAGGAGATAGCTTCTGGTTCAGTCGCTGAATTAAAGACTCGATATGGCGACAACACCGTTCAAATTGAATATGACGGAGACGCTTCTTTCCTTTCGGAACTTCCTTTTGTGGAAAGCGTAGACAAGCGTCCGCGCTATGTTGAAATACGACTTAAACCCGAAGCTTCGGCTGACTCCTTGCTTGAGTTGATCGCGGGACGCCTGAGGATAAGGCGCTTTGAGCTAATGTCCCCATCCCTACATTCTATTTTTATTCGCTTGGTTGGGAACAAGGGGGAAAACCATGAATAAACTTATCGCTGTTATTCGTCGGGAATTTATGGCGTCAGCCGCTAACAAGACCTTTATCATCCTTACCATAATTGGCCCCTTCCTCATCTTGGCTATCACCATATTACCGGGACTCCTAGCCGCAAGCCCTGACTTAGTATCTGGAAATTCCGCCGTTTCCATCTGCGGAGCAGACGCACAACTTGAATCCGTCTTTACCCAAGCCTTTGAAAATCAAGGTCGCTCCTTAATCAAAGTCGCACAGTCCGATAAGGCCGCCGCAAAGGCCTCGGTCCTTTCGGATGAAACGGCTGCCTTTATTGATTTTGGACCAAATTGGGAAGACAGCGGTCCCTCTATCTTTACTAAAACAGGGACAGACTACGCGTTATATTCTTTGGTGGAATCCATAGTGGATCAATACGCCAGAGAACGCCGTATCGCGGATAGCGGCCTTGATCCCGCGCTTATCGCCACGCTAACGCGGAGGATCTCCGTTTCGGTAATAAAGATAAACGCTGATTCAAGTGAAACCGAGAGCGGTGAATCCGAATATTTAACCACTTTATTTGTGGCTATGAGTTTTGTCATGCTTATCTATATGACTGTCATCCTCTATGGTCAACTCATTGGCCGTTCGGTAGTACAGGAAAAAACAGGCAAAACGGTAGAAATCATGTTGTCCAGCCTTTCGCCAAGACAGCTTCTTTTTGGGAAGATAATCGGGCTCGGACTAGCTGGTATTCTACAGTACGCGGTTTGGATCAGTATGGCGCTAATCCTTACCTCATTGGTTGGGCCACGATTTAATATTACTGTACCACCCGCTCTCTCCGTGACGAATCTATTATGGCTTGTGATTCTTTTCATTATGGCTTTTTTCTTATACGCTTCCGGGTACGCGGCAATTGGGGCCGCCGCCGAGGATGATCATCAATTACAGCAACTGGCTTGGCCTCTCATCATTTTTTTGATCTTGCCCATGCTGCTTATCTCCAACCTGATTATGGCGCCATCTTCGCCCATCGCTGTAATTTTTTCATTTTTCCCCTTCACCAGCCCAGTTGTACTGCTTATACGGTTGCTCGTCGCGCCACCGCCAATCTGGCAAATCGCCATCTCCATTTTTATCCTCGCGGCTTCTATAGTAGTGCTGGCGGCAGGCGCCGCGAAAATTTTCCGCATCGGTATCCTCCTTACTGGTAAACGCGCTTCTTTTAAGGAAATGCTTAAATGGCTTAAAAACCCGTAAACGCGTAAAAGTCAGACTGGACCCTAGAGAAAGAGCGCGGTATCTTAGTGCTATAAGCGTTTCGTTGAAGCGCGGGACGTATATACGTTCTATTTTAATTAGGGAAAGGAAGAGGTAGCTATGAAGAACCTCATCCTCATTTCGACCGCCCTCGCGCTAATGATAGCGGTGGGCGCGACGTTCGCTTCCAAGGTCGTCGATAAGTCGAAACAAAGGCAGGCAACTTTCACTGAAAGTCGCGCTGAAGGAATTACCGGACTGATTACCAATCAGATCATTCAAGCCATCGATTTATCATCAATCGATGAGATCAGTATTCCCGGAAATGGGAATTTCCGCGTTATGGTGGATCCTTCCTGCGAACCAACCATGATTTTGACCGATCTTGCAAATAAAGGTAGCGATTATAGAGTCACTGGTAACGAGCTAGTTCTATTTCATGGACTTAGCGACCTTTTTTCAGAAAAAAATGAATATGACATCCTTATAAATGATTTAAAAAGAATTAAAGTACTTGGCGGAGGTTCAATAGAAATAATAACGCTTTTATCCGGCGACCATCTTTCCTTTGAAATGGCCGGGACAGGCTCAATAGAGGCGAAGGTCGATACTGATAAGTTGGATGTCATAATTTATGGTTCTGGCGATATTGAACTTAACGGTAAGGCAGAAGAATTGTCGCTTAAGGTAGTCGGATCAGGCGACTTTATCGCTAAGAACCTAAACGGCGAGCATTTGAATGCCTCTATTTTGGGTTCGGGTGATAGCGAAGTCGGGGAATTCAAGGATATGGAGGTTATGATAGCCGGTTCAGGCGATTTAGCTTATAGGGGGCAGCCAGTAATTGATGGGCGCTCTCCGGGTTCCGGACGCTTAGTCGCCGTTGAATAACAGCGGACAACAGCGATCATTTCAGAAGCCCATCACTTTTTTAAGCCCCCACAACTGAGGATTACACGGTTTTATTGCTATTATTTGTTTTATAAGCCACAATATTTTTATGCGTTAGAATCGTGTCCGCTTTATATTAAAGCGGGCACAGCCCCGGAGACCAAAAACAGCTTTTTCATAAGAACCAATTCAGGAGTCCTAATATGGATATTTGCCCATGCGGAACAGGTCTTACCTATAACAAATGCTGTGGCCCTTACATAGCTGGCAACGCGTACGCTCCAACCGCTGAAGCCTTAATGCGTAGTCGATATACGGCTTATGTAAAGGGTGAAATAGATTATATCGTCAATACCTGTGTCCGCGATGATGATCACAATATCGATGTCGAGCAAACTAAACGTTGGAGCCAAAAATCCCGTTGGCAGGGACTCAGTATTCTTGCCATTGAAAAAGGCGCCCCTTCCGACTCCGAAGGAACAATAGAGTTTATCGCCTCTTATTCTATGGACGGATTGTCAGATAAACATCACGAAAGGGCAAAATTTAAAAAAACCGATGGTAAATGGCTATATTTAGAAGGAGAAATAATTCCCGCGACCATTACGCGGGATAGCCCCAAAGTGGGACGGAATGACCCCTGTCCTTGTGGCAGTGGACGGAAATTCAAACAATGTTGTGGCAGGGCCACCTGATTATATGCTAAAACGTCTCATTTCTCTATGCGTCTTTTTTTTATCATATAGTCTTATTGTCAGCGCCGATGAGACAAGTGATCTCGCCTATGCACAGCGCCTTTGGGACAAAGCCGTCGCCGCTGTTGAACGAGGGGCTGTTTTTCTTCCTAGTATGATTGAATCGCTAACAGAAGAATTGGACGCGAAAGGCACACTTCTTTCTAGTAATCACGCGATTCACGCCTTGAACTATGAGCCTGACAATCCCATTCCTGTCAGCACCCTCATTAAATCGGAACAAAATGGTCAGGACAACACCGATGATCGCAGAATAACGGAAGAAAGCGCCAAAGATGAACAAAACACGCAAAGTGAGCAATCACAGCTTACAACTCCGCTAGATAAAGAGGCACAGGCGGGGATCAAGCTTCTTTCCATACAAATAGAAAATTCTGAAGCTTACATCGCCTACGAGCTAGAGGCAAAAACACAGAGCTATACCGGAACGGTTAAGATCGATACAGAGTTGGGGTACCCTCTGGAAGTTAAGCAAAGCCTAAAAAAACGCCCCCTTTTTGTACCAAACATGGAAATGCGGCTAATTTATAATCTTCCTATAGATCGCGATGGGCCAGCCGCAACCATTTCCAAAGCGCGGTTTGACGCGGAAGCATCCATTCTATTTTTTAAAAAAATAGTCCGCAGTGAGCTGCGTTTTCTTGAATATATACCAGCTCCAGTCAGCAACAAAATTGGCAGCAGCTAGTAAGAGTAATTTGCGCCTCTTCTAAAACCTCATTCCAAAAACACTTTATGGGAATCAGCCAGAAAACGCTCCAGAGCGGCACGGGTGGTAAAAGCTGCCTGATAGTAGGCTGGACCTCCCCCTCCCTTGAAGTCATGACACTCAGCTAGGTCTTTTAGCTTTGGACGTAGATCCACACTGGGATTTGCTGTTAAGAATGCGACCCTAAGTTCAGGCGTTGACGCTACCAGGATTACACCATTAAAACGCTTTTGTAGAGCTCTCCCAACACGAAGGGCTTCATCCAAACTCCTATCCAAGAAATTTTCTATAATAATTTTCCCCCCACGTGTTACCAGCTTTTCAGCTTCATGGGTAGCCAGAGCTTCACGAAGAGTAATTAACGTTCTATCCTGTCTAGCTAAACGATCAATCGACAAACGAGTTCTATCCTCAACCATATCAGGTCTAACGCCTAAATGTTTCGCGATACGCTCCAAAGCTTCCCGCGAATTATGGTAATCCAAGAAGGCCCGTTTACCAGCCACAAAGCTTACCCTAGTCATTCCCTTGTATTTTTCAGTTCCTATGATTTTAACAAGACCAATTTTACCAGTTGAAGTCACATGGACTCCACAGCAGGGAGAAAAATCATATCCTTCAATCTCGATGATTCTTATTATATCAGCGCCTAGCGGCGCTTGTTTACGTAAAGGAAACGAACTCAAATCTTCAGGCGGACAAAGATGGCTCCGTATCGGTAGATCAGCTTCAATAAGCTCATAAGCAGCTAATTCGACCTCAGATAACTCGCTTGGCCCTAATTCTGGTGTTTCTACATCAATAGTATTGCCATCCGTTCCTAGCCGCATGGACACGGTAGGGAAACCAAGCTTCTTTAAAATAGTAGCTGATAAAAGATGCTGCGCTGAATGTTGACAGGATAAATCGCGACGCCGCTCAGTATCCAAAACCATTTCAGCTTTGCCAGTAGACAACTTATACGCTGCTTTTAACTCAACAAAATGATAAATTGTCCCATTCTCTTCCTTAACATCGATAATTGGAATTCCCGCTATAGTTCCTCTATCTCCGGCTTGGCCCCCACCCTCTGGATAGAAAAGGCTTTCGTCCAAAACAATAGCGGCTCTATCACCTTGAATAGAGACTGCTACTATTGTCGCCTGGGCGTGTGATGGCGGATTCTCCTCGTAATAACGTTGTATAGTTGCCATAGTTAAAGTATGCGCTAATAGAATCTATCGGTAAAGCGGCTCATAATTCAACAAGAGGATATGGCGTTCTAGCGCCTTGAAAAATAGCCCTATTACTTGTAAAAAGACATGATGGGGTTCCAAAGTCAAAGCGACCAAAGTGTAATATTCGCCCCGCTTCAGAATAGTCAAAGTCCATCGTTCAAATGGAAAGGAACAACCAGTGCATCGAATAGTCAGCAAAAAGCAATTATCGGATGATGTGTTTGAATTTATCGTTGAAGCACCGCTAATTTCACACGCGAGAAAAGCCGGTCAGTTTGTAATTATACAGATCGATACAGAATGGGGCGAGCGTATTCCATTGACAATAGCGGATGCGGATGATAAAGAGGGTACAATTACATTAGTTTTTCAAACCGTAGGAGCAAGCACCCATCTCCTAGCCGCAAAGAAACCAAATGACACAGTTGCTAACATATTAGGACCGCTAGGTAATCCTACGCATATAGAAAAAGTAGGTACAGTTATTGGAATTGGTGGAGGTATTGGCGTCGCGCCGCTCTATCCAATTGCCCAAGCTATGAAAAATGCGGGTAATCACCTAATTATAGTTATAGGGGCCCGAAATAAAGAACTTGTGATTTTTGAAGACAGAATGAGAGCTCTCGCTGATGAGCTAATTATTGTAACAGATGATGGTTCATATGGGCGTAAAGCCCTAGTAACAGAGCCTCTCGCTGAAATTTGCCAGCGGACGCCTAAACCAGACCTTGCCATCGCGATTGGGCCGCCTATCATGATGAAATTCTGCGCGCAGACAACAAAGCCATTCGCTGTACCAACCGTTGTTTCACTGAATACAATTATGATCGATGGAACTGGGATGTGCGGCGGTTGCCGAGTAACCGTTGGCGGAGAAACTAAATTTGTGTGCGTTGATGGTCCAGAATTCGACGGGCATAAGGTTGATTTTGATAATATGATGACCCGCCTTGGATCATATAAGGACAGAGAAAAAAATGATCATCATACGTGCCATTTAAACCTTGGCTTAGCGCAAGAAACTGGAGCAAAATAATGAGCGCTGAACATAAAAGTAAAGAAGTGCTTGAATCAGAAGCAGAGCGCGTCCTTGCCTCCCTATCAGCCAATAGCGCAGGAGAAACATTAAATACAAAAAAAAGAATGGCTATTCCGGCTCAAGCAATGCCCTCGCAAGAACCCCAGATTCGAAATAAGAACCAAAGCGAGGTCGCTCTTGGATACGGGGAGGCCCAAGCCCGCCTTGAAGCTGAGCGTTGTCTAGATTGCAAGAATCAACCTTGCGTCAGCGCATGTCCGGTTAGCGTACCCATTCCTCGTTTTATTAACTCCATTCGTCAAGGCGATTATAAGGCAGCTATTGATATAATAAAGGAAACCAACCTTCTACCAGCCGTCTGTGGGCGGGTCTGTCCACAAGAAAAGCAATGTCAGCTAGCATGTACGCTTGGGAAGGTTTTAAAGGATGTTGATAAAGCTGTCGCTATTGGTCGGCTTGAACGCTTTGCCGCTGATTGGGAACGAGATAATGGTAAAATTACGCCCCCATCCATAAAAAAGTCTACCGGTAAAAAGGTCGCGGTAATTGGTTCAGGACCAGCTGGCCTTACAGTCGCCGCGGATGTTGCTCGCGAAGGACATCAAGTCGTAATCTTTGAAGCCTTCCATAAAGCGGGAGGTGTAATGGTCTATGGCATACCGGAATTCCGTTTACCAAAAGCTATTGTTCAAACCGAAGTTGACACATTAAAAGCGATGGGCGTTGAAATAAAAACGAATTTTCTGGTTGGACGAACCCGTACTCTTCGTGAACTATTAGAAGAAGATGATTTTGACGCCGCCTTTATCGGTGTAGGAGCTGGGTTGCCAAAATTTCTTGGCATAGACGGAGAAAATTTGGTTGGTGTATTCAGCGCTAACGAATATCTAACCCGTGCGAACCTGATGAAAGCGTATGATACAAGCAAAGCCGCGACACCTATTTTTAAGGCTAAAATAGTCGCTGTAATAGGCGGCGGGAATGTCGCTATGGACGCGGCTCGAATGGCTTTACGCCTTGGAGCTGAAGAAGTACACATTATATACAGACGAACTAAAGAAGAAATGCCAGCTCGCGCCGAGGAGCTTGCTCACGCCGAGGAGGAAGGCGTCATTTTTAACTATCTGAGGAACCCAACCAAAATATTAAATGATGGTAAAGGTTATGTTTCTGGAATGGAACTGCTAAAATACAAGCTAGGGGATAGTGACGCGTCTGGACGTCGCCGTCCAGTTCCCATTGAGGGATCTGAGTACCATTTTACATGCGACTCCGTGATTGTCGCCTTAGGCAACGAATCCAATCCACTTTTAACAAAAAATACAGAAGGCTTAATAGTAGATAAAAAAGGCAGAATACTAGTAAATCAAGATCAAAAAACCTCTTTGGACTCTGTTTATGCCGGCGGCGACATCGTCCTTGGCGCCGCTACTGTAATTTTAGCGATGGGAGAAGGCCGACGCGCCGCTGCCGCTATAAATACATTATTAAGTACTTAATAGCTCTTTATTCACTACCGTAGCGCCCCAAGTCCTCAGCCGAGACTCAATAAAATTCACGCATTCTTCGTGTTCAAGCCTTCCACGGCCTTCTACATATACAGGATCGCCAAATTCAATATAAATGGGATTAGCGCGTCTTATCGGACCAAAACCACGAAAAACAGGACTGTTCCCCCAAAAATCCGTACGAACCGCTACAGGCATAAAGGGTACACCAGCTTTAACAGCCAGTTTTATACCGAGACTGTTAAATTGATTTCGGTCAAATACATCAGACCTAGTACCCTGTGGAAATACAATAACCGAAATCCCTTTTGATAATCTTTCTTGCCCTTCGTGAAGCACTGTCATTAAATCCGCTCTCGCATCTTTACGTGTCACAATAATAGGATCACGTGAACGCATTATTGGTCCCCAGAAAGGGCCCTTAACTAATTTTTGCTTTACAACATAGGTAACTGGTTTTATTGGACAGATGAGACCAGGCAAAGCTACGGTCTCTAGGGTACTCATATGATTTGAGATAAAAACCAGGGGACCGGAAACGGATCTGATCTTATTCAGTCCCGTTATATGAAAATTCGCGCCACATTGTTCCAAGAATTTTATAATATGGTAAGAAGTCTCGGCCCATACATCATCGCCATATTCACCAAGGGACACCTTCCGCAAAGAGCGAAAAACAGCACCAAAGAAAAAGCTATACGGACTCCATCTAGTTCCAAGGAGAAGATACTCACGCAACGCGCGTGGAATATTCTTGGGCGTTTGATAGCTATCAGCAGGAAAATAATCCGCTCCTACAGAGGGTAACGCGTTTCCCATGTTAATATCGCCTCCATTTATTTCAAATACTACTTGTCGCCATACAAATAAGCGTCATTGGAGAATAACTTTATCTTAGAAAGCCTACCGGCTCAAGTCGCAAGCTACAGCTTATCCCTTTGTTTTGGCTACAATGTCCCTAAAAAAGCCAATTAGCTCTAAAATAATCGAATTCCCCATCCCCCAAAAAGATTGTGAACCAGTTTATCTCAATGAGCGCTTTCTATCGTTATATCCGAGTTATCGTCTGTTAGCGTTTATTGACTGACTCAATACAATACGCGATACCCAACAGCGACAGAATAGGCGGCACTTAGCGCGGCCTATAAAAACTTACTCTAGCGCCTCTTGCGAAGCAATGCGGCTTACGCTAGAAACTCTCTTACCGTAATATTTTACTTGCGTTTTCTATTGAGATACACGATATACTATGAAACGATACAATAAGGGGGAAATTTATATGCGCGACGCTGATAAAAACCAGTATATGGCTGTTTTAAATGATGTTTTACTATTCAAATTCTTAGATAAGGCCGAGAAAGACGCGCTTTTTGAAAAAGCTGAAATACTTAACGTAGCCGATAATGAGATTATTATTCATGAAGGAGAATTTTCGCCTTATCTTTATGTTGTTTTGGATGGATGCGCTAGTGTACAAGTTAAGCGTGGCGAGAAAGATGTGTATATCAGCACTATCGGCGCTGGCGATGTTGTTGGAGAAGCGGGTCTTTTTATTAATGTAAAACGCACAGCGAATGTTATTTCTTGCGGAGATTCAGTTATTCTTAGTTTAAAAAGGGACGCCTTTCTTTCCTTTATAGCCGCTAACCCCAGAGGAGGCTCTCGAATATTGATGGTAATTATTTATGGTCTTTTAAAAAAACTCAGAGAGGCTAATCAAGAATTATCTTTTGAACGTAAATCGGATATAGACCAAAGCGATATAGATGAGATGGTATCAAACGTGATGCTTGATTCGGAGTTGCAATAAGAATAAAAGGCTCTGTAGTCTACAAAAAATAAAAATCCGCGGCTTAAGGCAAGAGCTAGTTCTCCTTATATATTCTTACAATAGAGAAATATGTCTTTTGTGCCGTTTCATTTATGCTTAA
>CAZJJK010000059.1:0-9359 GCA_964546285.1 uncultured Treponema sp.
TCAGGCTTCAACAGAATTGGCAGCAGTTGGTAGAAGGTTCTAACTGCTGCCAATTTTATTGTAAGAAAGAGTCATAGATTTCCCTATAGAGTCCTGTGTCCGCAAGACCTGGCCGCAAATTATGTTTAGCTTCTATGTGTCGCGAGTCTAGCCCTTGACGAAAAAAGGTTTGTCTAGAGCTATTCACGTTTCAAACCTGAGATATAATTATTGCAAATCCATGGTGAATAAGAAAAACAGGGGAAGTCATTTGCAACAAAATTAGCAACAGTATATAAGAATTTTAAGCGCCTCTGAAAAATATATCTATTTTCTACCTGGTCTTCACTTGTTATTTCCTACATTTTTGTCATATTCTTGTTTCGCGGATGGAGGAATAAAATGATCAATGATAAAGAGCGTACTATTCAAGAATTAGAAGAGCTGGAGCTGCTTTTCGATATAGCTAGGGCTTTGGATAAACATGTTGAGTTGAGAGGTGCTCTAAGCCCATTATTGAGCATACTTGAAACAAGATACGGCCTTGCCAGGGGAATGGTAACCTTACTGGATAGGGCTACCGGTATTCTGAAGATTGAAGAGGCCTATGGTCTGACAGTGCAAGAAAAAGAACGCGGCCGCTACCGATTGGGGGAAGGTTTGGTTGGCAGGGTGTTCGAATCTGGTTTGCCGATTACCGTTCCGGATCTAGCGGCTGATGATCGCTTTTTGAATAGAGCTGGCGGCCGACCTAAAGAAGATCTTAACGGTGTCGCGTATTATTGCGTTCCTATTAGGTCGGCGGGGAGCGTTATTGGGACGCTAAGCGCGGAAAGGCGGCTTCCTTCTGAGGCGACAAGCTTCATATTGAAAAGAGATTGCGCATTAATGGTACGTGTATCTGAACTTATCGCTGATTCAGCCAAGCTGCGGGAACGAATTGTTGAGGAGCAGTTCCGTATGATGGGCGGGAAGGATGGCGTTTTCCCCTTAGCTCAGAGCGCTGGCAACCAAAGAAATACCAGAGAAACATTATCCGGAATTATTGGAACCAGCGCGGCGATGAGGGCGGTACACGAAATGATCGCTCAAGTCGCCCCCAGCGATGCCAGCATCCTAATAAGCGGCGAAAGCGGTACCGGTAAGGAACTGGTAGCCTGCGAAGCTCATCGACTTTCACGTCGGGCAAACGCTCCTCTTATAAAGATTAATTGCGCCGCGTTGCCGGAATCTATCATTGAAAGCGAGCTATTTGGGCATGAGAAGGGAGCCTTTACCGGAGCCTTAGGACTACGCAAAGGCCGCTTTGAGCTGGCTGACGGAGGTACTGTATTTCTTGATGAAATTGGCGAATTGAGCCCTCAAGTTCAAGTAAAGCTACTCAGAGTTTTGCAGGAGAGGGAAATTGAGCGGGTAGGCGGTTCTTTCCCAATAAAGGTCGATGTGCGCCTTATAGCGGCCACAAACAGAAAGTTGGAAGACGAGGTAAAAGCTGGTCGTTTCAGAGAGGATTTGTATTATCGGCTAAACGTTTTTCCCATTCATATACCGCCTCTTCGTGAGAGGAAGAGCGATATCGTTCTTTTAGCTGACCACTTTACCGAGAAATATAGTCAGAGAAACGCCAAGCTAATAAAGCGTATCTCAAGTCCAGCTATTGATTTGCTGACTAGTTACCACTGGCCTGGCAATGTGCGTGAGCTGGAAAACTGCATAGAGCGCGCTGTGATCTTATCCTCTGATATGGTTATCCATTCCTATCATCTGCCGCCAAGTCTTCAGTCCGCCCTATCTACCGCGACAGAGCCCACCGCTACCTTGGAAGCGGCTTTGTCTCGTTTGGAAAAGGAATTGATTATTGAGGCGTTAAAGATTGAAAAGGGAAATATGGCGGCGGCCTCTCGACGCCTTGGTGTAACGGAAAGGCAGATAGGTTTGAGAGTCCATCATTATTCCATAAACTGGCGTTTATATAGAGCTACATTATCGTAGGAAAATATGAAAAAATATACAAAAATGTCGTTTTTATTTTGCTTTGCCATGTTCTATAAAGCTTACAGGGAGTAGCCGCTTAAATAGTGGAAAAAATATTTTCTTCAATACCCTAGGTATAAGCCCTATTACTGGATTAAGAAATACGATGTTAGGAAATTCCATATGTATATATAATAATAAGATATAAACGATGATAAATAGACGGTGATTCTTTTCCAGACGGTGATAGAAGAGTTTTTCGCTTTACCCTTAAGATGGAAAAATCGAAATAAAGCGAAACCTGGCACATTTCCTGCTTAAGGACGGTAGCATCACTTTAGGAGGATTATCGTGCGAAAGAAAGGCTTCATTATCGTTCTGCTTGGCTTGTGCGTGCTTGCCGCGCCTTTCGCCCAAGAGTCGGCTTCAGTATCGGAGTTAAGCGCGGCTATCGATATGATATGGCTGGTTTTGACTGGGGCATTGGTTTTCTTTATGCAGGCGGGGTTTGCCTTTGTGGAGACCGGATTAACCAGGGCAAAAAACTCGACAAACATCCTGATGAAGAATCTCATGGATTTCTGCATCGGCGCGATAGCGTTCTGGATGATCGGTTGGGGGCTAATGTATGGGGCGGATCACCTTGGCGGCTTTATCGGTTTTGGCGACTTTTTTAAAGGCCCAATGGATGATCCCACTTTCTACCGAGACTGGTTTTTTCAGGTAGTGTTTGCTGCCACCGCCGCGACCATAGTCTCGGGAGCTATGGCTGAACGTACCCAGTTTAAGTCGTATTTGATCTACACCGCCTTTATCTCCGGCCTTATCTATCCTATTTCGGGACATTGGATATGGGGCGGCGGTTGGTTGGCTGGTCTTGGTTTCCATGATTTCGCTGGGTCCACGGTTGTCCATTCTGTGGGCGGTTGGGCAGGCCTAATGGGGGCTTTAATACTTGGGCCTCGAATTGGAAAATATATCAGGGTTGAAGGGAAGGTTACCGTTAAGGCCTTTCCCGGTCATAATATCGGGTTCGCTTTTCTTGGCGTGTTCATTTTATGGCTTGGCTGGTATGGCTTTAATCCAGGCTCCACCTTATCCGGCGTCAGCGTGGATATAGGACGCGTGGCGGTCACAACCACCTTGGCCGCCGCCGCCGGCGCGATAGCCGCTCTTCTCTTTTCATGGCTTTTATTCAAGAAACCGGACGCTTCCATGACCCTAAACGGTTCGCTCGCCGGCCTTGTGGCGATAACAGCGCCCTGCGCCGTGGTTTCGCCTGGAGCGGCGATAGTGATTGGCTTGATCGCTGGCGTTTTAGTAGTGCTGTCGGTTGAATTTATCGATAAGGCGCTAAAAATCGATGATCCGGTTGGCGCCGTGTCGGTCCATGCCGTAAACGGCGTCTTTGGAACCCTGGCTGTTGGTATATGGGGCAACGTTGATGGAGTGGCTGTTGGCGTATTGCATGGCGGCGGTTTTGGACAACTTGGCGTTCAGGCTTTGGGCGCCTTGTCGGTCGGCTTATGGGCTTGTTTAACCAGTCTGGTCTTATTCTTAGTCATCAAGGCCATCTTAGGCTTAAGGGTAAGCGCAAAGGAAGAAATGATGGGCCTAGACCTGACCGAGCATAAGGCTGAAGCCTATCCAGGTTTCCAGATATTTACGAGCGTATAAGGAGCTTTATCATGAAACTGATTATTGCCTATATCCAGCCGCATAAGCTTAATGATGTTAAGCAAGAATTGTATAAGGCTGAAGTGTTTAAGATGTCCGTTACCAACGCGATGGGCTGCGGACAGCAAAAAGGCTATCACGAATCATACCGGGGGGTCGATATAGAGGTTAATCTACTCAAAAAGATCAGAATAGAAATAGCTGTCAACGACGCCTTTGTAAAGCCCACCATAGACGCCATTATTAAGGGGGCGCGGACAGGGGAAATTGGAGATGGAAAGATTTTTGTAATGCCGTTGGAGGACTGCGTTAGGATACGGACCGGCGAAACTGGATCCTTGGCTATTGGATAAAGCGAGATAGCAGCCTACAAATATGTAGGAAAGTAGCGGAAAAAGCTACCCGATAGTGGGTTTTCTATTGGGGTAGCTTTTTTTATTCATTATTATTTATATAATATATATAGAAATATTAGAATGGCACAGATGTTGCTATAATTGTTATACATACTATTAGGAGAGCTATATGAGTGATCAAATCGATTTCACGCAAACCCCAGTCTCAAGCCTCTATGGCGTAAACTGTTTTTCAAACTCGGTCATGCGTGAATGGCTTCCAAAAAACATATACAATGAACTTTTAGCGGTTCAAGCCGGCGAAAAAGAGCTAAGTTTGGATGTCGCTGAAGTGGTGGCTGACTCCATGAAGGATTGGGCGATAAAGAAAGGAGCGACCCACTTTACGCATTGGTTCCATCCGCTGACGGGGCTTACCGCTGAAAAGCACGATTCGTTTATCTCGCCGACCGCTGACGGAAAGGTTCTGATGGAATTTTCCGGCAAGGAGCTGATCAAGGGCGAGCCTGACGCGTCAAGTTTTCCTTCCGGCGGTTTACGCGCTACCTTTGAAGCTAGAGGCTATACGGCCTGGGATACGACGAGCCCCGCCTTTTTAAAACAGGATCCAACTGGTACAACCCTTTGCATACCCACGGCCTTTATTGGGTATTACGGGCACGCTCTTGATAAGAAAGTTCCTCTTTTGCGTTCCATGGACGCTCTTAGCAAGCAAGCGATTAGAGTACTCCGCGCTTTGGGCAACGAGAGCGCGAAACGCGTTGTGACAACCATGGGAGCGGAACAGGAATACTTTTTAGTCGATAAGCGCTATTACGATCAACGGCCTGATTTATTGCTCACTGGAAGAACCGTTTTTGGATCGATGCCGGCTAAGGGCCAGGAGATGGAAGACCATTATTTTGGCGCTATCAATGAGCGGGTCGCCGCTTTTATGAGGGATTTGAATACCGAATTATGGAAAGTGGGAGTCGCGGCTAAAACGCAGCATAATGAAGTCGCGCCAAATCAGTTTGAAATAGCGCCGGTTTTCTCTACCACCAATGTGGCCGTAGATGGGAATCAACTGGTTATGGAAAATATCCGTAAGGTCGCCCGCCGACACGGTATGGAAGGCTTGTTGCATGAAAAGCCCTTTGCCGGTGTTAACGGATCCGGTAAGCATAATAACTGGTCCATCGGCACCGATGATGGCGTTAATCTCCTTGAGCCGGGAGAAAACCCGGAGTCCAACGCTCGGTTTCTGTTGTTTGTCTCCGCCGTAATAGAAGCGGTGGATCGCTATGCTCTTTTATTAAGGTCCTCAGCCGCGACAGCTGGAAACGATCATCGTTTAGGCGCGAATGAAGCGCCGCCAGCGATAGTCTCTATTTTCTTGGGTGATCAGCTAAGTGGGATACTGGACAGCCTTTTAGACGGCAAGGCCTCTGGTAAGGCCAGCGCCAAACGTTTGGAATTGGGCGTTATGTGCCTACCCAGTCTACCTATGGATATGTCAGATCGAAACCGTACCAGCCCCTTCGCCTTTACCGGCAACAAATTTGAATTTAGAATGGTTGGCTCGTCCCAGTCTATCGCGACGCCTAACACCTATTTGAATATTGCCGTCGCTCAGGTCTTATCTGACTACGCTGATGAATTGGAAAAAGCTACGGATAAGAACGCCGCGATACAGGCTATTATCAAGGACTCATACGCCAAACATCGACGCGTGGTGTTCAACGGCAACGGTTATTCCGAGGAATGGGTTAGGGAAGCCGAGAGGCGCGGTTTGCCTAATGTACGATCAACCGTGGAAGCCCTCTCGGTATTAATGGCCGCTGAAACGGTTAATGTGTTTGAAACCCATAAAGTCCTCAGCAAGCAAGAGTTGGAAAGCCGCTATCATATATATCTGGAAAAGTACTCAAAACAAATCAACATAGAAGCCGGACTAATGGCCGATATGGTAAAACGGGCTATTTTCCCCTCCTCGTCAACATTCGCGGCGGCCTTAGCGCGTGACGCGGCCGCTCTGGCAGGAATCGGCGCGATCAGCGTGCCACAAGAAAAAAGGGCTAAGCGCGTCGCTGAAATATGTCAGGAATTGTATGACGAGTGCGATAAGCTTGAACGCGTCTTAGTTGAAGCTTCAGAAATCGATGATGACTTGTTGAAGGCGAAAACCATGCGCGACAAGGTGTTCTCGCAGATGAGCGCGGTTCGCTCAAGAGTGGATAGGCTTGAAAAAATAATCCCAAAAAGCGACTGGCCGTATCCCAGCTATGAGGATCTGTTGTTTAAGCTTTAGTGCCTTCCCTGATCTAGCTTAACGACTGTAGCTCAGGCTCCCTACCCGAAAACGGGTAGGGAGCCTGTCTTTCCGCTTGCCGTATAGCGGCAAGGTACGCGATAATGACCTAATGAAAGAGGGCTTTTAAGAAGCTGATACTATTATAAAGCTAAGCGACTTATAATAAGCTCAAAACGCCAAAAACAAAGGTTTTTCGGCGCACTCATAGGAGTAAAGAGGATCAAGCGGTAAATGAAACGCGATGTCGCAAAAAGCCTAGCCGCGGATCCCGAATTAGCCGAACGCCTAAGCGCGACGTACGGTATAGAGCTAGCGTTGGCTGAACGCGTGATAGAGGATGTGCTTCTGGCATATACCGATACGGTAGAAGAGTGGGTGCGGTCTCGGCATATCCATCTACAAAGGCTTGGTATGCGAAACGAGGAAATATATCGAACCATAGCTTTGGAATTACCTGTTAGGCGTTTCGCGGCGGAACCGCTTAGTTTACGGCAGATTAGACGATTGATATATGGTTAAGCATTTTGCGGTATAAATTAGACTACGCAGCAATATGCTAGTTCGAAATAAAACGCGGTTTGCTCTGGTCGTTCCTTTTTAGTCGGCTGAGGGTAAATACTCCGGGAAACGGTAAATGGCGAGTCCATTGGAAGGTTCAATATCGATATATGCGGCGCCTTTAGCGGCGCATTCGTCCAGGGCTTTTTCAGCTTCATCCAAGGGCACGCTTAGTTCTATGGCTGTTTGGGCTATGGTTAAATGTCCGCCGTTTTCAGAAGCTAATTTGAGAACGCGTACCGGTAAAAGACGGTCTTGGGGACCATTTGTTCTCGCGGCTGTTTCGCCTGGGGAAAGAGGCCGCCCAGACTTATCAAGACTAGCTTTGCGGCTGATCAGCCCCGCGAGTCCTTTCCAGTTGATGCGTGAATTCGGATCGGACCGAAGAATCAGGCCAAAAACAATAAATATACCGCCAATTATAAAAGCGGACGGGCCGATAGTCGGTATCGGTCTGGGCGCCCAAAAATTTAGGATGTTAACGGCGCCAATAGCGAGGCTCGCGTATGAGAAAAAGCGGCGAACGCTCATGTTATTCCCCCGATTATGCCCAAAATCACTGTATAGTCTGGCTACTTTCGTATATTATAGAGATATTCAATCCGCGTAAAGGAGAAAGCGATGGAATGGCGGGCTTCACACATTTTAGTTAAAGATAAGGCTCTGGCGGAAGATCTACTACGGCGTATCAAACAGGGGGCCGCTTTTGAAGCCTTAGCCAGGGAACATTCTACCTGTCCATCCAAATCATCCGGCGGCGATCTTGGCTGGTTTGGCAGCGGGAAAATGGTAGCGGCATTTGAATCCGCGGTTAAGCGGCTATCCGTCGGTTCTGTGGGTGATGTTGTTCAAACGCAATTTGGATATCATTTGATTAAATTAACGGGCAAACGGGATTAAGCGGTATGGGTAAGCGAGGCGCGACGGCCGAGCGGCGGGCTAATTTACAGCATATCATTAAATTAGATTCAGAATTGAATCAGATTCAAGATTTGGACTTGCTTCTGGAGCGTATACTGCTTGAGGCAAGACGTGTTGTAAACGCGGACGCGGGATCAATATACGAAAAAGAGGGCGATCATTTAGCCATAAAATACGCGCAGAACGATACAAAAAGGCGAGAGTTGCCGCCCGGGCAAAAGCTGATATATTCCATTTTTACTGTTCCTATCAGTGAAAATACCGTTTCAGGCTACTGCGCCCTGACTGGGCAAGTCGTTAACGTAAAAGATGTGTACAATGTTCCGGAATCCGCCCCCTATTCGTACAATACCTCATACGATAAAATTTCAGGATATAGGACAAAATCTGTCTTGAATGTTCCGCTGAAAACATCCGATGGAAGGCTTTTAGGCGTTATTCAAGTAATAAACGCTATATCCCAATCTGGGAACGTGATAGCCTTTGGCAAAAACGCGGAATTACTGATTTCGCATTTCGCCACCAACGCCTCTGTCGCGCTTCAGCGGGCGTATATGACCAGGGCAATGATACTTCGAATGATAAAAATGTCGGAATTGCGTGATCCTAAAGAAACAGGCGCTCATGTCAATCGAGTCGCCGGATATTCGGTAGAGATATATGACCGTTGGGCGTACCGTCGGGGAATAGCCGATGCCGAGAGGGAAAAAACTAAGGATACCTTTAAAATCGCCGCTATGTTGCATGATGTGGGAAAGGTGGCCATTTCCGATCTGATTTTGAAAAAACCCGCCCGTTTTACCGATGAGGAATACGCGATAATGCAAGCGCATACCTATTTTGGCGCTCGCTTGTTTGATGATCCCCAATCGGACCTGGATACGATAGCCGCTGATGTCGCTATGACTCACCATGAAAATTGGGATGGCACGGGGTATCCGGGCTGGATCGATCCACTTAGCTGTGAGGTTCTTAAAGCCGGGCCCGATGGAAAACCCTTGGGTAGAAAGGGCGAGGAGATACCCTTAGCCGGTCGCATAGTGGCTTTAGCCGATGTCTATGACGCCTTATCGTCAAAACGCGTCTATAAGCAGGCTTGGTCAGAAGCTGACGTGCTTGCTGAGGTTAAGAAATTATCGGGATCAAAGTTTGATCCCGAGATCGTTGACGTATTCTTTGATATTTTGCCGAGTATTAAGCAGATTCGCGATCTTTATCCTGAACAAGCGGAATAAAATCGATATAGCCGGCCGCGCGCTGTATCGGTCAGTTTAGCTCAATACCGAACGCGATAAACGCGCTAATTCACGGTCAAAGATATCCGCGAAACGTTTAAGAGCGCGGGCATCATAGCCGCGGTCTCTGGTCGCTTCCAAACCGTTTCGCGCCAAAGCTACCGTAAAATTCCGTAAAGACAAACGTTCATTTATATTTTCCTCAGTGTAATGGGTGCCTCTGTCATTGATGGTCGTTACCTCTTTTAGCACCAAACGCTGGGCTAAGGGTACATCTCTAGTTACCGCCAAATCTCCCTTTTCCGCTTCGGAAACTATATAATCATCGGCGGCGTCAGGCCCTTCTGGACAAAGCCGGAAATGGAC
>CAZJJK010000059.1:9459-17720 GCA_964546285.1 uncultured Treponema sp.
AACGCCATCAACCACAAGGACTATAAGGGGGCGGCCTTCTGGCAGCTTAATTATTTCAGTATCTGAATAAAGCTTGACTGACAGTAGTGAAAATTCATCGCAATCCACTGGAAAAAAATCAGGCCCTGAAACGCTTTTTACCGCGGAGAGGAGTTCGGGCCGGTATGGCTCAAAAAGCAAGGTTCGCGCTAGTTCTTCAGGATCGATATGTTTAGTCGTCAGTCCACCACGTAAGACATTATCGGAATTCGCCATCAATTCAACGCCGACGCCCTCTATATAAGAATGGAAGATGCCTGCCGGTAAAAAGATAGCTTGGCCTGGTTCCAAGGTGAGGGTATTTAGGTAGAGCGGGGAAATTATAGCGGGGTCTCCCGGATGAAGGCTGGAGAGGGTTTCTACAATACGCCAAATAGACGCGCGGCCTGGATCGTCGGAAGCAAGGTAGCGGGCGCGGCGTAAAGCGTAAGCTTCTAGCAGAGCCCGTTCCGATATTGAAAGAGCGAATAGGCCGCGGACTAAATCTTCCAGAGGTTTTTTTGAATCGCGCAGTTTAAGGTAGAGAGACCGAAGAATTGGCGCGTCAAACGCGTCTAGTAGTTCAAAGATTTCGTGAGGCGCGCGAAAACCGCACATAGCTTTAAACGGCGTCAAAGCGCAGAGTATTTCGGGTTTATGGTTCTTATCATGGAAATTTCTTTTTTGATCGTTGATATCGATGCCGGCTTCGTTTTCTCGCCGCCAGCCGTCAATGGCTTGCCTGGTGTTTGGATGGACTTGAATGGATAAGGGTTTAGCCGCCGCTAAAACCTTGAATAAATAGGGTAAACCGCCGAAGCGAGCACTTATTTCCTGTCCGAGAAAGGCTTCTGGATCACTGGCGATAAGGTCATTCAGCTTTAATTCCGATTCGCGACTTATAGCGATAGAAGGGTCATTCGGGTGGGCGCCCATCCATAATTCCGCGTAAGGACCGCCATCGGTATTGGATAAGGATAGCAAACGGGGAATTTCAGTCAATGATCCCCAGGCGTATCGCTTTAGACTGTTGCGTAATCGAAATAGGGTGAACATAAACAAACTGTATTATATAAGCGATGAGAGAGCAAGCGGGGTCTTTGGCTTATATGAAGGGTTCTTAAGGGCTTAAAGCTTCATCAATTCGAGCGATAAGGTCCAAGGTTAGGCGTTCCGCTTCCGTTTCATCAAGCGAAACGCCATGTTTAGCTTTCTCAGCCTCATCGCTGACGATTATTCCGGCTAAAATAGCGAGTTTAAGGCTGTCGCTTAATCCAGTGGATGACCGCGCTTCTTCTATCGCCCGGCGGTAGCGTTCTACGACAAGTCTTAGGTAAAGCGGGTCTTCATCGGCCTGAATGACGAATGACGTGCCAAGCAGGTCAATTCTCAAGCCAGTGTTGGACATAGGCGTTCAGAAAATATCGAGCTCGGCGACATGGCCGCCGGTCCCATCTTCTTCATCTAACGTGTTTTCCTCAGGCTCGCCGTTCTCTTGCGGAAGCTCTTCATGGAGGTCCGGTGACTCGGAGACGTTTTCCTCCGTTTCTTCCTGTTCGGCGTCGTTATTCTCGGAAGAAGGCCCTTCGTTAACTGAGCTTTCAGTTTGCGCGCTATTGTCCGCCGATTCAGCGTCCTCGTCTTCGCGCTGGCTTAAACCCCGTTCAATAGCGTCCTCAAACTGATTGAGCCGATCCAGGGCGGATAAAATACTTGTTTCTATCCTGCCCTGATCATCACGGAAGGCTTTAATAAGCACCTCAAGCTCGTCGATCCGCCGCTTATACCCATCAAGTTTGGTTCTAAGAACCTTATTCTCATCGGATAATAGCTTTACGAAATCCAAGGCCTTTGAAACCTTGCTTTCAAGCAACTTAACTTGCTCGAGGCTTATCATGTTACGCTCCTAGAGCGGCTTTCGCTTTATCAACGATCGCCAAAAAAGCGCTTTTATCTTCTATAGCCAACCACGCCAGTGATTTCCGATCAATGATGATTCCGGCTTTATTCATGCCAGCCACAAAACGGGAATAAGGCAAACCAGCCTCACGACAAACGGCATTAATGCGAATGATCCAAAGACGGCGAAAATCCGCTTTGCGATCCTTCCTGTCACGATAGGCATAGGATAGAGCCTTAGTAACAGCGTCTTTTGCGACTTTATAGTTAGAATGCCGGCGACCCCAATAGCCCTTAGCCAGCTTGAGTATTTTTTTACGGTGTTCCTTTCTTTTGGTACCGTCGACAGCTCGTGACATTGAAGACTCCTTAGTTAACCGTAGGGAAGAAGTTTCTTGCGGATGACCGGTACGTTATCGCTAGATAAAATGCCGGCATGCCGGAGCGAGCGTTTGCGCTTGCTCGTTTTTTTGGTAAGGATATGCCTGAGATTCATTTTCTTGTACTTAACCTTACCGGATCCGGTGAACGAATAGCGCTTGGCGGCGCTTTTCTTAGTTTTCATTTTAGGCATAGTGCCATCCCTCTCGCTATTTCTTGGTTTTAGGGCTCAGTATCATGGACATAAATCGACCTTCCATTATAGGAGCTCTGTCCATAGCGTATTCACCCTCAATCCGTTTAAGGACATCCTTAAGGACATCCAGCCCGAGTTCAGTATGGGCAAGTTCGCGTCCGCGGAAACGGATCGTTACTTTTACCTTGTTGCCTTCGGCCAGGAATTCGCGGACGTGCTTCGATTTAAAATCCAGATCGTGATCATCTATCTTAGGTTGCATCCGGATTTCTTTCAATTTAAGAAGTTTTTGCTTCTTTTTGGTGTCACGAAGCTTCTTTTCGTTCTCGAACTTGAATTTGCCATAGTTTAGCATCTTGCACACCGGCGGCAGCGCTTGCGGCGCTATTTCCACCAAGTCTAAAGCTTTCTCTTTGGCCATCCTGAGCGCTTCCAAGGTAGGAACGATGCCAAGCTGTTCGCCGGCGTCGCCAATCAAACGTACCTCGCGCACGCGGATCTGTTCGTTGATCCGTAATTCCTTATCCGCCAACTGACCTCCTCGTAATCGTCAGCGCAACGGGGCTAGCGCCGACAACTTAGCGCTGACTATACCAAAGGTATACCCAGAATGTCCAGGGCCGGTATCGAAATACGTCCGGCGCGCTTGTCCCTGTCCGCGCCCGCGGCTACTATGGCCGTATGTGTGATCACGCCGAACCCTTTATCGTCGCCGAAGAAACTGAATATCTTGTTGTATATAAGCCGCGGCGCTATCATTCAGCGCCTTTAGAGGGCCGGGTTGATGATTCTTTACTCCTTTGGTGCGCCGCTCAGTACCCTGAAAGTGTCACACTCCTTGGAAAGAAGAAGGGTGAAGGCGGTTTAGTTCATCGTTTGGACTTCGATACCGCCGGATTGGTGCTTATAGCCAGAAATCAAGCGTTCCTTGACTGGATAAATAGCGAACAAGCGGCTGGTCGCTTTTTAAAGGAATATCGCGCGGTTTGTGGACGATCAAACGCGCTTCCGCCGGGGTTCCCGCCTATCATCATGATTGATTCCTTTCCAAACGTGCTTGAAAGCGGTTTCCGCGCGTACGGTCCGGGTCGGCGTTCTGTTCGGCCTGTCCAAATGATCGCGGAAAAGGGGCGCTGGAGCTCCGTTCAGGAGATGGGGCGGCGGAAAGTAGCTTTGGATAGAGGCGAACCATACCGTACCGAGCTTCTGTCTGTTGAGCAAGAAGAGGAGCGTCTTTCTTTTTCTGTCCGCTTGCGGCGCGGTTTCCGTCATCAGATACGTTGTCATCTTGCCTGGCTTGGTTATCCCATCCTTGGCGATACGCTTTATGGGCTAGAGAGCGAGACGGCGGCTATAAAAGAACGATATCCCGACCTTCTGCTATGCGCCAACGTTTTGGAATTTCGGGAATCGTCTGAGGGTCGTTTAGTTCGAATTTCCCTTGACAGCCTTAATAACGATGGCGGAAAGATAAAAGGAACCCGCGGCTAGCAGGGGAAGCCGCTCTTCTTCCGCTGTTTTGATAGACTCGGCGACGGCCGCGCTGGTATCGCTAATAAGCGAGGCTTCTATTCCCATAGCCGTGAAAACCTGGAAGGCCTTCTCAGGGTCACTGGCTTTAAAAGAACCAGGGCTTGTCACGAAAACTCGGGAAAAAGCCGTCGCCGCGGCGGCCGCCATAGCTGTCACGGCCTTATCAGCGGCGCAAGCGAATAATAGAACGCCGCCTCTGCCGTAAAGGCGAGTGAATAAAGTTACGCAGAGTTGGAAAGAACGCGGCGTATGCGCGCCGTCAACGATCAACGGCGGATTATTTCTAAGCCGCTGAAAACGAGCCGGTAATTCCGCCGCGGCTAGGCCCGCGCTAATAGCCCGGTCGTCGATATAAGGAAAGGCGAGACGGACAGCCAGGGCCGCGATGGCGGCGTTAGCCGCTTGAATTTCGCCTATAAGGCGAAGCCGGAAGTGGAGCGGGCGCGCGAACAATTTTTTATTTGGAAATACGATAAAGGCTTCGGTCCCTTCTGTGTCAACTTGGATGTTTTCTAAACGCGCTTCTTTAGGGAAATAATGGAAGCTGGATTCTTTTTCTCTGGCGAAACGACGGATACGCGTCAGCGCTTCAGGCGTCTGCTCGGCGCAGAGGCAAGGAACGCCCCGTTTGATAATGCCGGCCTTTTCTCCCGCTATCGCTTTTATGGTTGATCCCAGTATATCGGTATGCTCTAGTTCTATGGGCATGATTACCGCGAGTAGAGGAGTCAGAATATTAGTCGCGTCAAGTCTGCCGCCCAGTCCCACTTCCACAACTCCAGCCTTGATTTTCGCTTGGCGGCAACATAAAAAGTAGAAAAGGGTAGCCAGCTCAAAAAAAGTAGGCTCTGAGGGAGAACCTTTAGGAATGGCGGCGCTTAATGTTGATGAACGATAGCGCTGAACCAAAGCACGTAATTCTTCGCCGGCGGCGGCATATATCGTTTCGGGGAAAGGTCCCAAGGGCTGGGAGCAGCGCTCTCTAAAATCACTGACATGAGGCGAAAGGTAGCGGGCGCTTGGTATCCCCGCCGCTTCCAATATAGATGCGATCATGACGCATAAAGACCCCTTGCCCTTGGAGCCAGCGATATGGACAGACGGAACGGCTTCTTCTGGGTGGCCGGCGATTTCCGCTAATAGTCGCATACGATCCAGCTTATAGTGGATATCGCTTCTCGCGCGTTCTAAATTGATAAAACCGGACAGCCAGGCGTAAACGTCGTCAGCGTCGCGAAACATATCGATTTGGCTCATAGGCCCCTAGTGAAGCATGAAGGCCTTTCCCGCGCAAGAGCGGGTTTGGCTTTTTTCCGTTGCCAAAGAAGCGGCCTTAGGCTACCATCGGACCATGTCAGTCCGCGCTTTTCCTATCAATCTTGTAGCGTCGCGTTTTCATCTGGTTGGTATAAAAGGGACCGGCATGAGCGCGTTGGCTGAATTGCTGCATGAAGCGGGCGCCCGCGTCAGCGGTTCGGATGTCGCTGATGAATTCTATACGGACGCTATCCTCAGCCGGCTCGGTATCCCGTATACGGTGGGCTTTGACGCGGCGGACTTGCCGGCTAATATCGATGTGGTCATACATTCAGCGGCTTATACTCCTGACTTGAATCCACAGTTGCGCGCGGCGGCGTCACGCGGTCTGCCTCTGTTCAGATACACACAAGCTCTTGGCGCCTTGTCTACCCAGTATGATTCTATAGGAATAGCCGGCGTCCACGGCAAGACAACGACGACGGCGTTGATAGGAATACTCTGCCAAGCGCTTGCCGTACCGGCCAAGATTGTTGTTGGCGGCGCGGTTGGGGATTTTGGCGATCGATCAACCCTCAATGTAGGCGGTCGTTACTTGATAGCCGAAACCTGCGAATATCGTCGGCATTTCCTTGATTTTAGACCGAGACGCATAATCGTCACGAGTGTGGAAAGTGAGCATCAGGATTATTTTAAGAGCTACGATGATATTCTTGACGCGTTTGTGTCGTACGCGCTTTCTTTGCCGCAAGGCGGCGAATTGATCTATTGCGCCGATGATAGAGGCGCTGTCCAAACGGCTAAAATTGCCGCTGAGAAAAGAGCTGACTTGGTTTTGACGCCCTATGGCGAAAAGGCCGATGGCGCTTTCAAAATAGAAGCCTTAAGCACGGCAAACGAACGGACACGCTGGCGGCTAGCTTCCCTGCCTATCGAATTTGAGCTCCGGGTGCCGGGTAGACATGTCGCCTTAAACGCGAGCGCCGCGCTGGCCTTAGTCTCTTCTCTTATCCGTGCCGAATTTGGTGAAAATCCTTGGGTCGATGAACGAATTAAAGCCGCCGCGTCCGCTCTGATTTCTTTCCACGGCGTAAGGCGCCGTTCGGAAATTATTGGTGAGGCTGGGGGCGTTTTAATAATGGATGATTATGGCCATCATCCAACCGCTATCAGGACAACTCTAGCCGGTTTAAAGGCGTTTTATCCAAATAGACGTTTAGTAGTGAGTTTTATGTCTCATACCTATTCTAGAACGGAAGCTCTTTTGGATGATTTCGCCGCTTCGTTTATTGACGCTGACCGGGTGTATCTGCATAAGATTTATCCCTCAGCCCGGGAAAGCGCGTTTGGCAGGATAAGCGGGCGAACGCTATATGAACGCGCTTTAGCCGCCGGCGCAAAGGCGTCTTATATAGAAGAACCCATGGATGCCGTTTCAACTATTGTTAGGGATAGTCAAAAGGGTGATCTCTTTCTTACCATGGGCGCCGGTGATAACTGGAAAATTGGACGGGCTGTTTTTTCGGCTCTAACTAAAAAGGGGTAAGGCATTTTTATGAAGAGCATGACTGGATACGCTTATAAAGAAAGCGCTTCTGAGCGCTTCAATATTTCTTTGGAGATCAAGGCTTACAATAATCGTTTTCTAGATGTCTTTGTCACAGTCCCGTCCTTTTTATCTCCTCTGGAACCTCGTTTGCGCGAATTGGTGGCTCAGGGTTGTCAACGGGGCAAGGTAGAAGTTATTGTCCGCGTTAAGGAAATGGCGGTTCCCGCTCAGGTTACGGTGGATACCATAAACGCCAAAGCCTACTATGACGCGATCAACGCTTTGGCGTCGGATTTGGGTGTTGTTGAAAAAGTGGGTCTTGATACCATTTTATCGCTGGAAGGGGTTCTTACATCGGAACGACGCCGCGATCCAGAGGACTATTGGGCGGTTCTTGTTTCCCTTTTTGAGGCGGTTTTCGCTGAATTTGAGGCTTCGCGGATTAGAGAGGGGAAAGCGACTGAACGCGATATTCTTAAGCATATCGGCATTATAGAAAGCTTTCTATCCTCCGTAACAAGTCAAGCGCCGCTCTTGGAACAAAATATTAAGGATAATTTACGTGCCCGTTTCCGCGACACGCTCGGCGATCTTGTTGATGAAAACCGAGTTCTGGCTGAAACCGCCATTTTGCTGATGAAGTACACTATCTCGGAAGAGCTTTCCCGTCTCAAAGCGCATTTGGATGATTTTCGCGCTGAAATTACGCGTAATCCCGCGCCTGGGAAAAAACTGGATTTTTTATGTCAGGAAATGAATCGAGAAATCAATACCATCGGTTCAAAGAGTCCCCAGTTGGATGTTTCTCGGGCGGTTGTCGAAATGAAAAACGCCTTGGAAAATATACGGGAACAGCTTAGGAATGTGGAATGACAAAGAGCGGGCTAAAGATAGCGATTTCCGGAAAAAGCGGCTGCGGTAATACCACGGTAAGCCGTTTATTGGCGGAACGCTTGGGGCTTCGGTTTATCAATTTTACTTTTAGGAATTTAGCGGCGGAGCATGACATCGATTTAGAAGAAGTGATGCGGCGCGCCAGCCAGGACGATTATTGGGATAAAGCGGTAGATGAACGACAGGTGGCTATGGCGCGTCAAAATGGAGGCTGTGTGCTGGGTTCGCGTTTGGCTATTTGGATGTTGCCGGAAGCGGATTTGAAAGTGTATTTGAAGGCCAGCCCCGTGGTGAGAGCTGGACGCATTCAAAAACGAGAGGGCGGCGATTTAGAGCGAATTACTTCTTTTACATTAGAGAGGGATAGACAGGACAGTGAAAGATACAAAAAATTATATGGCATAGATAACGATGATTATAAAAGCGCGGACCTTGTTATTGATACGGATGAGCTTAATCCGAATCAAATCAAGACGCGTATTATTGACTTCTTAATAAAGCGCGGTCAATTAACGAGCGCTATTTCCGCCACTA
>CAZJJK010000059.1:17820-19168 GCA_964546285.1 uncultured Treponema sp.
AGCTTCTTTGGAAAGCGTTCTACGCGAATGGAGCGGTCTGGGCTATAATCGCCGCGCGAAATATCTTTATAACTGCGCTCTTATCCTTGTTGATCGCTATGAGGGCTTAGTGCCTAAGGATGTCGAAGTATTGAATTCTTTGCCGGGCATTGGCGCTTATACGGCTAGGGCTATAGCCTGTTTCGCTTATGGCGTGCCGTTGGTCTTTATTGAGACGAATATCCGTGCGGTTATTCTCCATTTCTTTTTTCATGAACGATGCGATATAAAGGATTCTGAACTAATACCGTATGTAGAAGCCACTCTTGATTATGATGATCCGCGCCGTTGGTATTGGGCTCTTATGGATTATGGCGCCGCGCTAAAAAAGCTTGGACCTAATCCCGCGCGGCGCGGCGCGGCATACGCGAAACAAGCCACTTTCCGTGGGTCCAACAGAGAAGCGAGAGGCGTCATTTTAAAACACCTAGCTAGAGCGGGAAACGCTCATATAAGCGATATAGCCGCAACCTCAGGCATAGAAAACGAGAGGCTCATCGCCGCTGTTGAAACGCTGTGTCGCGATGGCTTGGTCTCTGAAAAAAATGGCCTTTACCGAGCGGGCGAGATCCCGCCTGGCCGTCCGTGATTGGAAGGCGAAGCCTTCTCCCGCTTGCTGCGGGGTATCCTTTACCAGACCTTAGACGGCTTAAGAATCAGCTGGTTCGCGAAAAGCCTAGCTTCATCCTTCCGGAAGCGGTGAATGGATCGATCTTGCCATTTTGAAGGCATATAAGCTGTTTCGCCTTATCACGTTTTATGGCGAAGGCTTTTTTATTAAGCGTTTCGTTTTCGATTAATAGTTCAATGCTTCGGGCTGACGACTCGTCATACGCCGTTTTTTCATTTTTCCCAAACGCTTCTTTGATTTGCGTTAACAAACCCTTGTCAAATTCCATATAACCTCCAGAAAGCGCCGGTACCGGGTCAAGAGGCGTGAGGCAACGTTGATTAGGGTACCTAATCGATTTATCATTATATCATAGTTTTAATGACGAGAGCCTATTTATAGTGGCTTATGTAAATTCATTGACACACCGCTGTCTATCGCGTACTATCGCCAATGTAAAATTTTGGCGTAAATAGCGGCTATCGTACAGACCCGCGCGTCTCTGCGCGGGATGAACGACAGCTACCTTGAAATACGGTCGCTTTAGCGACCACAAATATCGCGGCTGTCGTACAGACCCGCGCGTCTCTGCGCGGGATGAACGACAGCTACCTTGAAATACGGTCGCTTTAGCGACCACAAATATCGCGGCTGTCGTATAACGGCTATTACCCCAGCCTTCCAAGCTGGAGACGTGGG
>CAZJJK010000060.1:0-6119 GCA_964546285.1 uncultured Treponema sp.
GATTAAGCCGATCCGCGTAAAGCCCGCGAAATAGAGAAAGCGTAATCGCCGATCTGCTCAATAATCCTAATAATATCGATATATAAGAGCTCGGCCTTAACATCGGCGCCGGCTTTTAGACGTTTTCGGGCTTGCCGACGTAAATCCTTACGCATTTTATCAATACTCTCCTCAAGAGCCGTAGCCTCGTTTAGTTCTTCCTCACTGATCCTAAGGTTTATTCTCTCTTTCACAAAACCCAAGAATTTAGCTAAAATCTCGCCATAGGGTATTAAGGATTCAATTTTCTCCCCATCCAAGGTTAATTTCTTTGTGATCGTTCTATCAATCAGCCTAATAAGAACGAAGCAGCCATCGGTCGCGTTTTCCAATTCATCGGTGATTCGTATCATTACGCTGATACTCTCTTTGGTTTTTTCGGATATGTTCTGGCCAAGTATATTGAGAAGGAAGGCGGTTATGCCTTCACGCATGGAATCGGCGTATTCTTCGGCTTCGGTGGCTTTGGCGACTATAGTGGCGGAGTCAATTTTCGCGTCTGAAATAAGGACGCGAAAATCGTTGAACATATTTTCCGCTACAGCGGCCAGATCGCCTATCTCTTTACGAGCTGTAACAAGATTAAGCTCCGGAGTACTTGCGAAAGTGCCCGCGCTGTAGCTTAGGCGGCTCGGGCTGGTTTCTCCCGGCTTAGTCTTGAATAGGCGGGAAACAAAACCGGCGTATTGCTTAACAAAGGGGAATAGAGCGAGGGTATTCACGGAGTTAAACAGAGTATGTAGCATGGCGATATGAATACCTATTGTTGTGTTCTGTAACTCGCCGGGGGTTATCAATTGAACCAAGGCTAAGAAGGGTTTGAAAAGTATTATAACCCAGACGGTTCCAATAATATTAAAGAAAATATGAGCCCAAGCCGCTCTTTTGGCGTTGGTATTACTCCGTAAAGATATAAGGAAAGAGTTTATGGTAGTGCCGATATTAGCACCTAAAGTCAGAGCCGCGGCCATTTCAAAGGAGATAAGCCCTTTACTGGCCATGCCGATAACTACGGCGAGGGTGGCTGAGGAAGCGGATATGACCATAGTGAAAATCGTTCCGGCCAAAACGCAAATCACCATGGTTAGCCAACCATAATTAGCTAAATCGCGCAGGAAAATCAAAGCTTCGCCCGAAGGGTCTGGAATGGCTTTTGATAAGAATTCCAAACCAAGAAATATCATGGCGAAGCCCATCAGAGCTTCGCCATAACTTTTAACCGAATCCCCAGCGCGCTTAATTATAGCCATAAAGAAACCAAAGCCAAAAATAGGAACGGCTAAGGCGGCTATACTGAATTTTTGGATACCAACCGCGGCGATAATCCAGCCGGTAAGGGTCGTGCCAATATTCGCGCCCATAATTACGCCGATGGCTTGAACTAGGTTAAGTAAACCGGCATTCACAAAGGAAACCACCATAACCGTCGTCGCGGATGACGATTGAATCATGATAGTAACCACCGTCCCGGTAATGATAGCGAACAGCGTGTTTTTGGTCATTAAATGGACGGTTCTCTGAAGACGGTCTCCAGCGGCCCGTTGGATGCCGTTAGATGCCAATTCCATTCCATATAGGAACATAGCTAAAGCGCCCACAAGTTCAAGGACGATTTTAAGTACAGTACCAAACATGGGGACTCCATAAGGAGAAGGTTAGAAATTCGTTAGGAGCTTATCATCGTTGCCGAGCGTCGGCAAGAGCGAGCGCGGCGCGAAAGGGTTTGTTAACAGGCTCGTTAGCGGGCTCGTTGGCCAAACCTAGGCGCTAGGTACTATTGCTTAAGTATCGTATAAAAAAGCCTGTGTAGAGCTGGCTATACATCAAAACCTGTAAATGATTTTTACAAATTCTTGTTTAATATGAAGAAATATGAGAAGGTTTTTGTAACAGAATTGGCGGCAATATTCAAAGTTTTAAATTTGTATCGCAGCTATTGAAACACTTTACCTAGAACATTAATTCCCCTGTGACAAAGGGCCGCGGTTGAGTTTCTCCATCACGGAGAATCAATAACTCGCCGCTGGGACCCAAGCCTTCTAAGCGGCCGTGACAGGTCAATCCGGAATCGGCCGCGCCCTCGATAAAGCTAATGTTTTTTCCCCGTCGATATAAGCGGGATTCTACGGCGTCCCGCCAAGCGGAATCGATTTCATCGGAAAATATCCGTTTAAACCAAACCAGTAAAGCGCCTAAAAGAGCGAATTTATCGGGAACGCGACCGCCAAACGCTTGAGCTAAGGATACAGCCTTATCGGCGATACCAGCGGGAAAGGTTGTTTGCCCAACATTAACGCCAATCCCAAGATATTCAGCCGTGCCGTCGCTTTCAGAGAGTATACCGCAGACTTTTCGCGCCGAGGAGAGTGGTTCGTTTTCGGGCTTGTCCCGCTCTGGACAGGCTATAAGCACATCGTTTGGCCATTTTAAAAAAACGCGACCGGCTAGTTCCGGTTCAAGCTCTTCCAAAGCTTCAGCTACAGCCAAGCCGGCCCTGAGAGTGAATCCTACCGGTAAACGCGGAGGGCCGCCATAGCGAAAAATAAGTGTAAATAACAGGCTGGAACCACGTTCGTCCAACCAGCGCCGTCCTTCAGTCCTGCCTCGGCCGCGTCTTTGGCTATCGGCGATCACCACAGTGCCATGTGACGCGCCATAGAGCGCTAAATGGCGGGCTTCGGCCATAGTGCTATCGATTTCCGTAAAATGATAGATAGGAGAACCAAAGGGGTTTGGCAGGGGGATTAAGCTGGCGGCCTTATCAAGCCGCATTACATATCCCTTTTCGTGGCGTAACGTAAGGGACGCAATTGTTCCGGCGTTACGGAGGCTGGATCATCCACTCCAATGGGCAGTTCCATCCCAAGCTCAGGCTCCACCGCTTCATCCTCCCAGCTCTCGCTTGGCGGCGGCGGGGCAATAGTACCTTCCTCGTTTTCAAGGCGAATGGAAATCAATTTTGTAATCCCGGATTCTTCCATGGTTACTCCAAGTAGGGTTCCCGCGCCGGTAACTGTTTTTTTATTATGTGTAATGACGATAAATTGGCTGGAGCTTCCAAATTCGCGTAAGAGCTGAACAAAACGAACCACATTCGCCTCGTCAAGAGCCGCGTCTATTTCGTCTAACAGGCAAAAGGGCGACGGCTTAACGAGATATGTGGCAAAAAGCAAGGCTACCGCGGTCATGGATTTTTCGCCGCCAGATAAAAGCGCGATGTTTTCAAGCTTTTTTCCTGGCGGCTGCGCGTAAATTTCTATGCCGGATTCAAGAATATGATTAGGATCTGACAGACGGAGCTCCGCTCTGCCGCCGCCGAAGAGCCGTCTGAATAGATTATGGAAATTCTTTTTTATCTTGTTATACGTCGCCAGAAATAATTCCGAACTCTCAGCCCTAATTTCAGCCGTAATACGTTCCAGATCATCACGTGCCTTACGGAGATCATCGATCTGACCCTGTAAAAAGTCGTACCGTTCCTTTGTCTCCGCGAATTCCTCCACCGCCATGAGGTTAACCGACCCAAGCTCCTTTAACGAAGCGCGCAATTTGGAAAGGTTTTCCCTTAATTCCGATGGAGGAGCCGTGATTTGGAACATCCTTTCCTCAAATTCCATAAGGTCTCGTGAATGAGTTTCGCGGAAATTGTCTTTTATATTGCGAATCTCCGTTTCGGATTGAACCAGTTCCAAATGAAATTTTTCCAATTCCATTTGGATTTTGCCTAGTTTAACGCTCCGTTCCTTAAGGCTGTCCCGTTTGCCTACGACATCACCATTGCGCTCGGCTATATCCTTTTCCAGGCTTTCCAGTTCTTCGGTTAGCTTGCGGCCACGTCTCTCAATTTCAGCGATATCCGATTCAGCGTCGCCGATACGGTCATCAAGCTCTTCCAGACGCTTGCGGTCCAGATACAATTCATCTTGCAAGGCTCTTAAGTTTGCCTCTTGGCCGGCCAGTTCGCGGCCGATCAGACGAGCTTGTTCCTCAGCCGCTTGGGCTTGGGTCGCCATTCGTACGCGGTTTACCCGCAGTTCTTCTAAGGTTTTTTTGTACTCATCAATTTTCCCTACCAAACCCTCGTTTTCTAAGCGGAGACTGGCGATGTCTTGTCGTTTGGCTGTCACGGCGTCGCGGTCAGCGCGGATATGTTCGTCTAACGCTCTCTTTTTGGTTATTATGCCTTCCGGCGCTAAAAAATCGTCAATAAAAGCCGGCCCTGTTTTTTTATACAAGGCGAAAAGCGCGGCCGCCCTTTCAGCTTCAGCGGCGGCCTCCCCAAAAGCGACGCTGGCCGCGTCGGCGATCTTGGCGAGTTCGGATAGGTTTGCGCCTTCACCACCTGTTCGCGCCCTTTGGGCGGCTTCCTTTAAATCGTGAAGCAATGCCGTTTTACCGCTCAATTGAGCGCGCAATGAGCCCAGCGAACGCTCCATTTCTTCTTCCGAACGACGTCTGTCGGAAGATGAATAGCCAGCGTCGCGCAGCTTGGCGTCTAATTCAGCGACAATATCGTCAGTAATGGCTTGAAGTTCACGTTCCTTAAGCTCACGGGCTTTTTCGATCGTGACGATATCCGTTTCGGCTTTGGCCGCCGCTAAATCGTTTTCGCCCATACGGGATGCGGCCGTTTTAACGTTTTCCTCAAAAGCGTTTATGTTTTTTTCTATATCGGCGACGCGGCGGCGCAGATCGGCGACTACACCCTGTTGCTCGTCCACATCATCGCGAAGTTCCTCTATTTTTATCGTGACCGCTCGTTCTCGGCCCTCATTCTGCTCTATTTTAGCTTTAAGCTCATAGCGACGCTGGGCTAGTTCCTTGGCTTCTTTTTCTTTGGCGTTTTTTTCCACCGCCAGCCCATAGATAAGCTTTTGCCGTTCCGCTAACTGACTTTCCATGGAGTTGACGACATCCATGTTTTCTTCCAAAGCCTGATTTAAGGCGTCAATTTCGGCCTTAACGGTATCGCGCAGTTTTGTTTTTTCGCTTAAGGAATTGGAGCGCCTCTCGCGTTCGTAGCTAAACTGTTTCAGCCTAAGCAGTTGGATATCCCGTTCGGCGTTGAATGTTTCCTCGCGCAGGACGCGGTAGCTTTTAGTCTTTTCGGCTTGGACCTTGAGCGTGTCATAGGAGCGTTTTACCTCGCCGAGTATGCCGTCCACTTGACGCATGTTTTCTTCGGTTTTTTCTAATTTCCGTTCGGCTTCGGCGCTTCGGGCTTTGAAGCGGGTGATTCCGGCGGCTTCCTCAAATAGATAGCGTCGTTCATCGGGCTTTGATGAAAGCACTTGATCTATTTTTCCCTGTTCCATCACCGAATAGGCTGTTTTACCAACACCGGTATCCCAGAATAGTTCGCGCACATCTTTTAGTTTTGCCAGTTGGGAATTTATATAATATTCGCTTTCACCAGATCGATATAAACGTCGTTTTATTTGGATTTCCGGCATTTCGACAGGCAAAAGGCCGGTTTCATTGGCCAAGGTCAAAACGGCTTCGGCGACGTTCAAGGGCTTGCGATTTTCCGTGCCGTTAAAAATGACATCTTCCATCTTTTCAGCGCGGAGGGACCTGGAGGCTTGTTCGCCCAAAACCCATTTTATCGCGTCAACAACATTGGATTTGCCGCAACCGTTTGGACCGAGTAGGGCGGTGATGCCATCGGCGAATTCTATTCGCGTCCGGTCCGCAAAGGATTTAAATCCGAATACTTCAAGGCTTTTCAGGAACAACGCGTACTCCGGGGCGGCGTTTTGGTGATTCCGCGAGTCGAGCCAGTCTACCATCGCCGCTACCGCTCGGTCAAGAAATTGGGAGACGCTATAGGCAAGACCCTTTTCGCGGTAAATATCGAATTCTAAAAAAAATTAAGATTTTTTGGGTCGCCTCGTTAGTAACCGCGCTATTCATCATTTGTTTAGTGGGTAGAGTAAGCTCATTTGTTTAGCTCCGCCGCCGCCGCCGCTTTCCTCCTTCCGGCGTCGGCGGTTTTTTTATAGATCGCTTGTCCTTTCAGCCTTGTTTGGCGGCTCCAATAACCCCGGTTAAGGGAGGCCAGTCGCCTGTAACAAAGCGGC
>CAZJJK010000060.1:6219-19070 GCA_964546285.1 uncultured Treponema sp.
AAAGCGGCTTTCTTCCCAGGTTGACGATCCACATATACCGGTCTATGCTCCAGCGGTCCGCTTTTTAGCGGAAGTAGAGGAGGAATATTATGAAACGAAGCATTCGCTTTATCGCGGCCTTATTGGCGATCGGCCTATTAGCCGCCTGCGCTCCCAAAAAAGAGGGAGTAGCCGCTCCCGCTTCGGATGGGGCCAAAGCTCTACCCAGCGTTCGTCTACTGACCGACGCTACCGGCATAGACGACAAGTCCTTCAACGCCGCGGCTTGGCGCGGTATCCTGGACTTTTACGGGGACTCTTGGGACAATCAAGCCCAGAGGGGAAAATTATACGATGTTCTAACCGCGCAGACTCAGGATCTGTATGTGCCGAACCTTAAGCAAGCGTCCGACGAAGGGTACGATCTTATTATCGTTACCGGTTTTACTTGGTCCGATGCCTTGGATGAGGTCGCCAAGCTTTATCCAAATCAAAAATACATGATAGTTGATGTGGATTGGATCCCCAATCCTAATGTTCTGCAGATAGCTTTTTCCGAACATGAGGGGTCTTACCTAGTCGGCGTCGCGGCGGCCTTAAAGGCCAAGGCCGATGGCCTTGAAAAGCCAAAATTCGGCTTTATCGGCGGAATCCCTGGCCTTGTTATTACCAAATTTGAGGTAGGCTTTGTTCAGGGTGTGCTTTCCATATTGCCAGATTCCGAGATAGTGGATTATTACGCCAACGATTGGGGTAAGCCCGAGCTAGCCAAAGCTCAAGCCAAGAATTGGTTTGATTCCGGCGTTTACGCTATTTTCTCCGCCGCTGGCGGCACCGGCAACGGCACTATCGCTCAGGCCAAGGAATATCGCACCCAGGGCAAAAACGTGTGGGCTATTGGCGTAGATTCCGATCAATACGATGATGGCGTTTATGCTGAGGGTAAGTCAGCCGTGTTGACTTCTATGCTTAAGCGGGTTGAGACAGCTTCAAAGGTAGCCTTGGACAGGGTTAAGAATGGGAACTTTACCGGCGAGGCTCTTGTTCTTGATATAAAGACCGATGGCGTCGGATACTCCAGCAAAAATGCCGAACTTGGCGCCGCTGTGACCGCTCAAATAGACGCGGTACGCTCAAAAATTGTTTCCGGCGAGCTGACTATCGCGCCAAGCTATGCCGAAGCCAAAAAACTGCCCGGGTTTCCCCAAAATCTTCAAGCTATAGACCAATAGTAGAGGCTTTTATGAGCCGGCGGGGTGCTGGCGACACGCCAGCACCCCGCCGGCTTCCTCACTTAGTTTGCCGGCTCCTTAAGAAACAGTTATTTTTTGTCCCAATAGCGAAAGAATATCCCCAATACGCGCGGTATGGCGGCTAGACGCGCTCCAAACTTCGCGGAAGCGGCAAAGGTAGCCAAAGCGCGTAGCCCATCGTACACTTTTTCTGAATAAGGGAACCACCAAATCATTTTTCTGGTTGATAGACTATCGTCTACCACTACCTTAAGTTTAGTCATCTCCATAAGACCAGCCGCGCCGTGGGTTCTTCCCAAGCCTGAAGCTCCATAACCGCCCCATGGGGTTTCGGCTAAACCGTGGGACATAAGATGGTCGTTTATGGTGACGGCTCCAGCGTTTAAGCGGGAGGCAAGGGCGCGAGCGCTGCGGCGATCGCGTGACCAAATCGATCCGGTTAGACCATAGGATGACGCGTTGGCCAACTCAAGGGCCTGCTCATCGGTGTCAAAGGGAAGTACGGCGATAACGGGCCCGAATATTTCTTCCGTCAGGATGGGAGAATCCGGAGGGATATCGATTAATACCATCGGCGTTAAATAGGGCGGCTCATCGCCGTCGCTTGACGGCTCCGGTCTGTCGCCGGCGCGGGCGAAAACGCTGGCGCCGCCGTCCGTGCAGGCCTTTATTTGTTGAGCCACATTATCGCGTTGCCGCGTGGAATTCATAGGACCGATATCGCTTGTCCATTCGGCGCCAGGCCCGACCCTTAAGGCTTTTGTCCGAGCCGCCAAGGCCTCTAAAAAGGGCCTAAAGACCGCTGATGATACATAAACCCTTTGGACGCCGCCGCAGGATTGGCCCGCGTTGGCGAAGGCCGCCCACGCGATACCCGAGGCGGCTCTTACTAAGTCAGCATCGCGGCGGACAATGGCGGCGTCGGCTCCGCCAAGCTCCAGCACTAAGGGTAGCAAACGTTCTGAGGCTAAGGCCATCAGTTTTTTGCCCACGGCCGTGGAGCCGGTGAAGAAAAGCTTGTCTATGCCGCCTGAAATAAACGCGGGGCCGGCCTCGGCTCCGCTGATCTTTATATAGGCGAACAAGCCCTCTGGTAAAGCACAGTCCGAAAAAAGGTCCGTTAGCGCTTGGCCAACGGCGACGCTGGAAGAAGCCGTTTTTAGAATAACGCCGTTACCGGCTAATAGACCCATAACCACCTCAGAGAAAGGGATGGCGAAGGGGTAATTCCAGGGTGATATAATTCCGATTACACCATAGGCTTGTCTTATCAGGCGGCTTTTTTTGTTAAACATGAGGATATGGCCGCCGCGCGCTTTTTCAGGGCGGAGTATACGGCGTCCCCGTTTTCGGTAGAAATCAATGGCTAAAACGGCGGGCAGTATTTCGGTAGCTAAAGCGTCCGTCCTGGTTTTTCCGTTTTCGCGGCTGATCAATTCCGCGAAAAAATCAGCTTCTTCGGCCAGGCGCTTTTTGACAACGCGCAGGCGATCGGAACGCACGGCGAAGGGCAGAGCCGCCCATTCACTGTGGGCTGTCCTGGCTTGGGTGATACGAGCCGCTATGGTTTCGGCTGTGTCCGAAGGTTTATCGGCGGCCGCTTCCAGCGCGGCCTTTACGCGTTCGCTCAAGGCTTCAAAACGCTTTTCGGCTCTCACGCGTTTTTCCTCCCCGTAAAATGGTCCATTGAATGGTTTATTCCAAAAAAATTAGCTATGGCGTCAAAAGCGGAAACGGGCAAGAGCCGCAGTAGGTATACCGTGTAGACCATAGGCGGCATCAATAAACGTTTTTTGCCCTTTAGCGTCGCCTTAACTATACGTTTGGCCGCTTTTTCCGCCTTAAGGATAGGCAGGAGTAAGGGGAAGCGGGTTTTGACGCCGTCGAACATGCCGGTGTCGATAAAGAAGGGGCAAACGACTGTGCTTTTAACCTTAGAGCCGCGCCGCTTTATTTCCATGCGGAGAGCTTCATGAAAACCGAAGGCGGCGAATTTGCTGGCTGAATAATCGGCTAAGCCAAGAACACCGATGATGCCAGCCGCCGAAGCTATGGTCACCAGCTGACCGCTATCTCGTTCCAACATGGAGGGGAGGAAGGCTTTTACCGTCCAAAAGGAGGCGATACAGTTAACAGCCATGGTTTTTTCTATTTTTTCATCGCTTAATTCCAAAAAGGGTTTCCCATAGACGACGCCAGCGTTGTTCACCAGTATATCCACTTCCCCGACAGTCGCTCTAAGCTCATCGGCGCGGGCGTATACCATCTGGCGATCAGCGATATCGCACACCATACCGATGATTTGAAGTTTTTGACGTTTCCCTTCTGTCACAAAGCTTTCCAGAGCTGACGCGTCTAAATCCCAGACGACAACCTTGGCCCCGCGCTCCGCGAAATCCAGAGCCATGAGCCGCCCTATACCGCTAGCTCCGCCGGTTATAAGGACGATTTTTCCCTCTGCTTTTTCCATATCCACCCCCAGACGCTGCCCACGCCTCGCGTTGGGCCCTAATAGGCCATAAACATAGTAGGCGCAAGTTAGCCGCTTCGCAAGAGCGTTTTTCTTGACAGCTAGGGAGCTGGCGCCGAAACTTTAGTTTGAGGCGGTGCGACCGTGACCGGAATGAGGAATCGTCCGCTAAGTCTACGACTTTTAGCTGTAGCCCTCATGCTGTCGCCTTTGGGTATCCTTATTGAGCTGTACCTCCTCTATGAGATAAAACCGGCTTATTGGTACTGCGTCTTCAATCCCCTCATTTGGACACCCCAGGTTGTTATTGTCACGATAATCACACCGCTTGTCGGTCTAATCGTCTGGCGAGCTCATCGCTGGAGCTATTTCGTGTTGGTGGGCTTTTCCGGCTTGATCTTGATCAATAATATCATCGTCTGGGCTAGCGGCCATGCCCGTTCCGGCATTTTTACGCGCATCCTCTTTAGCCTCGGTCTTGTCGCTTTGACCGCGCTGGAAATGCGGAAGGAATTCGCCGCCCCCTATTTCAATCCGCGCCTACGCTGGTGGGAACAAGCCCACCGCTATATGACCGACCGCTTCCATGTTTGGGTCCGCGAACCCGGCGGCGGCGAAATCCTCTTCCAAGCGGATAGTTTTGACATATCGGAGAACGGACTGTATGTTGTCAGCGAGCGATCGGTCACTATTGGTGAAACGTTTTCCTTGGATATACGCTTGCCAAACGGACGGCTCTTAAGTACGGAAGCGAAGACTGTTTGGGTCTATACCGGCGGCGGCGTCAATCCTCCTGGTTTCGGCTGTCATTTTTTAGCCCCTAATAAAATCTTTCGCCGTGAAATGCGTGCCGCCTTGCGCCAGTTACGAGCCGCTGTCCGCCGCTGATAGGCCAGTGAAGGGCGTTGAAGCGCTTATAGTCGTATTCGCTCCATAAAAGGCTCATCGGGTTTCATTGGCTCTTGACAGGCATAATTAGCTGTACTAATATTTAAGAAGCTTTAGTAGTACTTAATAAAAGGGACGTATGCGTTATCATTTTGGAGAAAAGATCAGAGCAATTAGGGAGAGGCGCGGTCAAACGCTTAAGGATGTCGCCGAGCAAGCCGGTGTCAGCGAAAGCCTTGTTTCTCAGATAGAGCGTAACCGTGTGTCTCCAGCCTTGGATACCCTTTTGGCTTTGGTAGACGCTTTGGATATCGATCTAGAATACTTATTCTCCGATTTTCGTAAAGAGCGTCCGGTCAGGATAGTTCGCCGTTCAGCCCGATCTTCTTTTTCACGGCCTGGCGTTTTGTATGAAAGACTCGCCTCCATTGGGTCAGCGGGGGCGGACCAGGGCATAGACGCGTATATAATCACGGTTGAAAAGGGCCGCGAAACCGGTCAGACCGAATACGGCCATCCTGGGTTTGAGTTGGGCGTGGTTATAGAAGGGCGGGCTGAATTAACGGTTGGCCCTCAAAGTTATGAGCTGCAAGAGGGGGACTCGGCTAGTTTTCGCGCTGATGTACCGCATCTCCTCCGGAATATAGGTGAGGGCGCGTTAAGAGCTTTATGGATAGTTACTCCGCCAAAAGCTGAAGCGGGGAATGGAGGGAGGTCGTAATGGGCAAGACAATAGCGGAAAAGATTTTTGACGCTCATAGCCGCGAACGTTTGTTTGATGAGGTTGATGTGCTTAGTTTGGACGCGGTTTTTTGTCATGAAATCACCACGCCTATCGCGATTAATGATCTGGCCGCGAAAAACTTGGATCGGGTCTTCGATCCAGATAAAATCAAGGTAGTGATTGACCATGTCACGCCGGCTAAGGATTCCAAGACGGCGGAACAGGGGAAAACCCTGCGCGATTGGGCACGGCGGCAGGGGATTAAGGATTTTTTCGATATTGGCCGCAATGGAGTCTGCCACGCTCTCTTTCCCGAGAAGGGCTTTGTTCGTCCCGGTTATACGGTGGTGATGGGCGATAGCCATACCTGTACCCATGGGGCTTTTGGCGCCTTTGCCGCCGGCGTTGGCACCACGGATTTGGAGGTGGCTATTCTCAAAGGGGTCTGCGCTTTTAAGCGGCCGGCGACGATCCGCGTTAATTTGGTCGGATCTCCGCCTCCATCGGTTTACGCCAAGGACCTTATTCTAGCCTTGATCGCCCGCCTGGGCACAAATGGCGCTACCGATAAGGTGATAGAATTTCGAGGGCCGGTAGTGGACGCGATGGATATGGCCTCCCGCATGACGATCTGCAATATGGCTGTAGAGGCCGGCGGCACTTCCGGCATCTGCCTACCAGACTTGACGACGGCTCGGTATCTCTGGCCCTTTATTTCCGGCGAATACGCCTCGCCGGAGGAGGCCGCCGCTGATTATCGCCGCTGGCACAGCGATGATGATGCCGAGTACGCTCAGCTGGTGGAGCTTGATTGTTCGGCTGTACGGCCCTTGTCGACGATCGGTTATAAGCCGGATCAAGTTAAGCCGGTGGCTGAACTTGGCGATATCGAGCTGGACCAGGTCTACATCGGCTCCTGTACCAATGGACGGATTGAGGATCTGCGGGTGGCCGCCTCGGTGCTAAAGGGAAAGCGAATAGCCGATAGGGTACGGGCTATTGTATCGCCCGCGACCCCAGCGGTATATGCCCAAGCGCTTAAGGAAGGTCTTATCGAAATTTTTATGGAAGCCGGCTGTTGTGTCACGAATCCGACCTGCGGCGCCTGTCTGGGTATGTCCAATGGTGTCTTGGCCGCGGGTGAGGTCTGTGCCTCTACCACTAACAGAAATTTCTTTGGCCGTATGGGAAAGGGCGGAATGGTTCATCTTATGAGTCCAGCGTCAGCGGCCGCCAGCGCCATAGCTGGCCGTATCGTAGAAGCGGAGGCGATATAATGAAAGAATTCGGCGGACGCATCTTGTTTTTAGACCGAGGCGATATCAATACCGATGAGATCATTCCAGCTCGATATTTGACGGAAAGTCAGATTGAGGCGCTTAAGCCCTATTGTTTGGAAGATTTGAAACTGGAAGGTTTTGACCCGAAACGCGATGTGCCCGGCAAGGGCGCTATCTTGACCCGAGGCAATTTTGGGTGTGGCAGTTCGCGCGAACACGCGCCTTGGGCTTTAGAGACTAACGGTATCCACCTGGTTATGGCCGAAAGCTTTGCCCGTATCTTCCGGCAAAATATGTTTAACCGCGGGCTTATCGCTGTGGAATTGCCGGCGGCGCTGATCGCTGACCTTTTTACGCGCTACGCGTCCAAGAGCGCTGACGTAGCCGTGGATCTTGAAGCGGGGCGCCTCACTTTTTCCGCCTTGGGCGCGGAGCCGCTTGAGCTTCCCTTTCACCTCGGCGCTTTTGATGCCGCTTTAGTGCGCGCCGGCGGCTGGGTGGAATTCGCCGCTGAAAGGTACTAAAATTGTTTGGTGTCACAAAGCTTTGTGATGGGCTCGCGAAAGCGACATGCTTTCGCGGCGGGTTTTAAAGGGACGGTTTGCGCTGGATTGCTAAGGAGTTTTCATATATGGTGCCGCGTTGGTTAAAAATGGGACTAAAATTGCTGGCCACGGGAACTTCCACAATGTTGCTTGCCGCTTGCTACGGCGTTGTTCAGGCTATGTACGGGCCGCCGGCTGGCTACCGCGAAGGCAGGATTCAGGTTATGGGCAATGATGGCGAATCTCTGCCCGGCATCAAGGTTAGTTTTCAGGAAAGCGATTCCCAAAACCCGGACCCAAACGCTTGGTTCGCGGCCGGTGTCACTGAGGCGGACGGAACCCACGATTACGCCTTCGCGGTTGACGCGGCTTATCTCCATGTTAAGCTGAGTGATATCGATAACGATACCAGCGTGGTATATGAAGAAAAAACAGCGATCGTTGACGAGGATCCTGAAATTGTGACTTTGGAAATCGAGCCGTAAGTTTCATGGCTAATCCGATCCATACTCTTCGCGCCCTGGCTTTTCGCGCTTATCGGGATTTGGAAATACGCGAGCACAAGCTACTCTATTTGTTTTTCGAGCTTACCCGCCGCTGCAACCTCGCTTGTCGTCATTGCGGCTCTGATTGCGCGAGCCAAATTCTGGCAAGGGAGTTATCCACTCAAACCTGGCTTGATCTGGTCGCTTATATGAAAACGCGTTTTGATCCCTTTTTCGTGATCACGGGCGGTGAACCCTTGGTGTCGCCGGCTTTGGCAAAGGTTTCCGAATGTTTCGCTGAACGGAATTGCCGCTGGGGTTTGGTCACCAATGGTTTCGCCTTGACGCCTGAACGCTTTGAGCGTCTGGTTGATCGCGGCCTGTCCAGCATGACGATTTCCGTTGACGGTTCCGAGGAAAGCCATAATTGGCTGCGCCGGCATCCGGAATCCTACGAGCGGGCTATGAAAGCGGTGGCGATTCTGGGTAAAAGCCGGCTCCTCTTCCGCGACGTGGTTAGTTGCGTCTGGCGCGGGAATCTCGGCGACCTTGATGAACTGGGCGGCAGACTAGTGGACGCGGGGCTTAATAGCTGGCGTATCTTCCGTATTTTTCCCAAGGGACGGGCCGCCGCCGAACCCGAACTTGTCTTGGACCGCGACGATACCGAGCGGCTCTTGGATTGGATAGCGGAAAAACGACCGCTGTATAAAAAAGCTGGTTTGAATTTATCCTACAGCTGCGAGGGCTATGTCGGCTACGAACGGGATCGGACTATTCGCGACGAACCCTATTTTTGTCGTTCCGGTATCAATTTCGCGTCGATATTAGCCGATGGCTCCATTACCGGCTGCAACAACAACGGCCCCGACTATATTCAAGGCCATATCGCCGTTGACGATTTCGCCGAAGTATGGGAACGGCGTTTTAACGAATACCGTGACCGTTCTTGGATGCGCACCGGCCTTTGCGCCGCTTGCGCATACTGGAAGGATTGCTTGGGTTCATCAATCCACCTAAAAGAGAAGGGTTCCGAGGGGCCGGCTTTTTGCTATCTTGACCATAATCGGATTCGGCGCGTAAAATAAACCACTATATTTTTACGCCGGCCCCGGCGCCGAGACAGGAGCGTAACGCGATGATAGAGCGCGTACGACAGCACCGACTTTTTGGATTTTTTTCCTTTGACGGGGGAAGTCTGTCCGCGGAAAGGGCTGGAGATATTGGAGATATATTGTAGATAGTCTCCAAGTCATCCATAAATACCGCGGGCATTTAGCCCGCTTTTTTTTTGCGTAGTCTCCCGTGGCGGTCATGGACCGCGGCGGCGCCGGGGCGGTGATGAAGGAAACGATAATGCTTTTAGACGCTCGCGATATACGGAAAGATTACGGTGGTCAGCTCATTCTTGATGGCGTGGACCTAACAATAAATGAGGGAGAAAAGGTCGCTTTGGTCGGCCGGAATGGCGCTGGAAAATCCACTCTGTTGAACATTATATGCGGTCTTGATGATGATTATACGGGCAGGATAAGCCGCGCCCCAGCTTGTCAGATCGCTTTGGTGCCCCAGTATCCACCCGCTTTTGGGGGTACCGCGCTGGCCTATCTTATGGCTGACGCGCTTGAAGCGCGGGAAAAGTTGCGCGCGGCCGAAGAAGCTTTGGCCGCGCCTGACGCGAGCGACACCGATCTGGCCGTCTATAGCCGCTTACGCGAACGCTATGATGAATTATGCGGCGATGAGGCCGAAGCGCGGGCTCGCCGCTTTTTAGCTATGATAGGTTTGTCAGGCGCCGCTGACAGGCCCTTGTCCGTTTTGTCCGGCGGCGAAAAGAATATTCTCGCGCTGGGCCGCGCTCTCAATGTCAAACCGAAAATCCTCATTTTGGACGAGCCGGGAAATCACCTGGATATTTGGGGCTTGGCCTGGCTGGAACGGTTTTTGATTAAGCTGCCTGAGGCTGTTCTTATCGTGTCGCATAATCGGTATCTTTTGGACCGCGTAACTCAGACAACGCTTGAATTGGAAGATGGTAAAATAGGCGTATACGCGGGTGGATGGTCCTCTTACCGTATGGAAAAGCTACGGAAAAACGCCGCTCAAGGGATGGATTGGAAGGCCGATCAGAAAAAACTTGAACGCTTGGAAGCTTTGGTAAAGCGCTTTGAGCAGATAGCTCGCGCTAAGGCCGATCCGGCCTGGGGTAAACGCTTGCGCTCGCGGCGGTCGCAGTTGGCGCGGGCTAAGGCGGAGGCGACGGAGAAACCAGCGGGGGATAAGGCCGGTATTGATCCGCTTTTCGCCGAACGCGTCTCAAAAGCCGATATCGCCGTATCCGTTACTGGCTATAATAAGGCTTTCCCCGGCCGCCCTCTGTTTCGCGGCGCTGAACTGTTGATCAGAACCGGGGAAAAGGTGGCGTTGGTCGGTCCGAACGCTTGCGGCAAAACCACCTTTTTGTCCGATCTGGTGCTTAATGGCCGATGGGATGACGCCGTTTTACGTGTTGGGCCCAGCCTTACCATTGGATATTGCGCTCAACAGCAAGAGGTTTTTGATAATACTCATAGCGTCCGCGAGGAGCTGCTCCGGCTTGGCGCCTTCACGGAAGACGCGGTTTACGCTGTTCTTCGGCGTTATCTTTTTAGCCGGGCTGATTTGGATAAAAAAATAAGTGAATTGTCCGGCGGCGAGAGAAACCGCCTTCAATTAGCCCGAACGGCGCTCCTTGGCGCTGATTTTTTAGTCCTGGATGAGCCGACCAATCATTTGGATATACCAGCCCGTGAAGCGGTGGAAGAAGCCTTATCGGATTTTAAGGGGACGGTGCTTGTCGTCTCACATGATCGGTATTTTTTGGATAGGGTCGTGGATAGGGTGGTGGAGGTGACCGGCGATGGTCGCTTTGTCAGTTGGCCGGGCAATTTCAGCGAATTTTGGCATGAAGCGTATGGTCAGAACGGCGGGTTAATCAATCAACGCTTTGGGCGGGTGGAGGACCGAGGCAAAGCAGTGGCGGTCGCTAAAAACAGCGGACGCCGTGAACGGACAAAGACTCGTGGTTTTCAAACAGACGCGGAAAGGCGGGCGCTTGGCCTGGAAGCCGAACGGCTGGATTTGGAGAGACGTATGACGACTGCGCTAAGCAAGGGCGCTTATCGCGAGGCAAGAACGCTTGGGAATGAGTTAGCGCAACTGTCCAAACGTTTGGAAGAAGCCTTGGAAAAATGGACTGATTAGGCGCCACCCGCGTCAGGGTCCGCTAATTTCGCCAGCATCGCCTTGGCGAGAGGATCTTCTGGATCATATTCAAGCACGGTTCTAAAAAAGCCGGCGGCTTCCGCTTGTCGGCCTTGCCGCAGGGCAATCACGCCAAGATTGGATATGATTTTAAGGTTCTCGCCATCGGCGTACAGGGCTTTTTCCAATTGGCCGCGGGCTTCGTCCAGTTCTCCGGTTTCCATAAGGCAGATCGCCAGTTCGTTGCGGAGATCGGCGGCGTCTCCGCCCAGCTCCAGGGCTTTGCGAAAAACTTGGGCGGCTTCCGCCCAACGTTCCGATCGGCGCAAAGCCCAGCCAAGTATAAACCAAGCGTTCCAAACATCAGGGCGGCGCTCTAAAAAGCCTCGAATCTTTTCCATAGCGCCATCGGCGTCTCCCGCTTTAATGGCTTCATAGGCTTCATGAAAACGAGCGTCGTCCAGATTGGATGCTTCTATATGCTTGATGGCGGCGTTCGCTTTCGCTTTTTTTCGCTCGTCGTCGCTTATTTCCGTATAACGCCGAAGACAGCTAACGGCTTCCGTAAAATTGTGCCGTCCCATATAGAAGTAAGCGGCGTTGAAATAAGCGTCGGGATAGTTTGCGGATGCCGACATTGACCTTCGGTATGCCGCCTCGGCTTCGGCGGCCGCGGATTCGGCTGTTTCTAAACGGCCGGCGGACTCATTATCGGCGGAATATTCTTCCCAGACCCTGGCCTGATTCAGCGCCGTTACCGGATCGTCGGGATACAAGCTGGACACCGCGTCCAAAATTTCTAAAGCGAGCTTGAATTCCCTGTTTTTCGCTTTGAAAATAGCGGCTTCGGTAAATTCCGTCTTAATGTCCGGCTTAACCGTTAGGATGAAGCGGCGATAATAATCGGCGTCCTCAGCTTCTCTCTCGGCGGTAATGACACGCAACATGCCGGAAATGATCATTTCCCATGATAATTTTTCCAGGTCAAGCTTTTCCTCGCCGTCTGGCAGCTCTACCGGAATTGGGATGGAAGGATCAAGGCTGAACGAGCCGGGGGCGTCATCAAAACTGTGCCGCAAGGATTCCGGTACGGAAATATAGCTGATACGATAGGGCGCGGCGCTCATTTGCTGTTATCCGAAGCGTTTTGGTCGTTTCTGTTATCCGTACGGTTTTGGGAAAGGTAATCGTTTATCCGCATCTTATAATTCATCGGCACCATTTCTTCATAAAAATGTATGGCTACCGCGACTAGGTCTTTGCGGCCTTCCACTTCCTCGGTTCTAAGGGTTTTCCCCTTTAGAAGTATGGTTTCCGAGGGTTCGTCAAAATCGATACGTATAGCTATATCCTTATTAGTTAAAAATTTACCAATTCCGGCCATTATTACCTTAGCGCCGGAAAAGGATATATCCCGAAGGATGCAACGACGCGGTATATTTTCCATGACGACGGAAGTTTCCTTTGCCGCGATCCCTATCTTCCTCATGGCCTCCGCGGAGACAACGATACGTTCTTCCTGACGTTTTTTGGAATTGATATTCGCGTCTAGAAGCCGTCCCATAATTTCGATTAAGTCGTCCGGTGGGCGCTGCGTGAAAACGATATTGAGCATGGACACATCTTGCGAGCCGCCGTAGGGCGCCGATCCGCCGCTTCGAGCCGACACGAAAAACATAAAGGGATCTATTTTATCGGACTCTTTAAAGGCGTAGCGCAGACTGACAAGTTGATTCGCCTGCTGTATTTTTTCATGTAAACCGGACCTGGCGTTTACGATTACCTTAGCTCCTAGAAAGGAAGACGCGTACACCACGCAAGGCCAGGTTTCGCCTAAACATTTGAGATATACCTGTTGTGTGACCAAGCCGGTCGCCTTTATCACCTCTTTGGTGAAGGTAACCTCTATGGCCTTATAGCGTTCGTAATATTTGATGATCTGTTGGCTGGTAGCGATTGCCATGCGTTATTACTATAGGCGAGT
>CAZJJK010000061.1:0-8568 GCA_964546285.1 uncultured Treponema sp.
GGCCAAAAGAGAGAAGAAGTAGAGGCAGTTGTCGTAGTACCGGCGATCCCCCCGGCGGGGAGGGGTGTCCCAGAAGAGGCGCAAGGCCTTTTCCGCATAGGCCTCCCCGGAGGGCTGGGGCCCTTCGGTAGCTAGAGCGGCGGCGGCGTTGGTGGCGATAAGAGCCACCGGGTGCAGACAGCGCCGCTCCAGAGGCTTCCCGTCTATGCGGTACTCTCGGTAGTCGTCCGGGGCCTTATCGGCGAAGAAGAAATGTAGCCGGTCCGCGATGTCTTTCTGCCAGTCCCGTCGGCCTGTCCAGAGCGCGTCCAGACCGATGTTCAAAGCCACCCGGTAGGAATCGCTGTAGAAATTGCCATGGCCGTTGGTCGGATTGGGGCTTCCATCAAAGTACGCGTATTCGGGATTTAAACCCGTTTGGGGATGGCAGGCTGCGGGTATAAAACGCCGGCTGGCCGCCGCGGCCTTTTCCCAGAAGGCCCTGTCCTCGGGATAGGCCCGTTGAGCGAAGATATCGTAGAAATGGGGCAGGTGATAGGAGGGATCGGTGTAGTCACAGTCGGGGATGAATTTGATGAGCTGGTTTTGGGGTTCCCACATAGGCCGCCCCTTTCCCTTTTCGCCCTTATGGACACAGGTCCGGAGGAGGCTCCGGGCTTGTTCGCCATAGTCATAGGGCGCTTCCCTATCGCCCCAGCGGGCGGAAGCGAATAAAAGGGCCAGCGCGAAGTATTCTTCCCCATCCGGCGCTGGGCCATAGGCATTTTTTTTGCCTCCAGGCGTACATGACCAGGCGAAATACCCAGCGTTCTCGCCCTGACTCATCAGCATATAGCGGACGCTCCAGGTCCAGAGCTTATCGAAGATATCCCGTCTATCCATCTCTAGGGCCATCATCATCCCGTAGGACATGCCTTCGGTCCTGGCGTCGAAATTCCCCGTATCCATCATATAGCCGCTGTCCGAGTCGGCTTCAAAGTAGAAGCGTTCTTGCTCGTCCTCAAAAATGGCGTGCCAGATGAGGCTCAGGCGCTCATCGATCTCCCTTTGGGCATAACCGTATTCGGCTAGGAGCTTACGATATTTTTTGTTTTCCATGCGCCCGCTCCTTAGTCCAACTTCGCGGCAAGTTCAAAGCGATACCAAAATAGGCCGAGACCTTAAGCGAGAAGCTTAAGGCAAACGCTGGCTTACTCGAAGATGACGGTCGGTCCTAAGCTGATCTTTTTGATACGGTAGACGGTGCCGCTTATAATATCGCCCGAGGTCTTAGTGAACTCGAAGCTTACATTGAGAGACGCGGCGCTCGCCGAAGACAGGCTAGCCGTGGCGCCGCTCGCGGTTTCAGCGAAGGAGGCGATCGTGTAATCCGTGGCGGTAAAGTAGGTCTCTATCCAGGCCGTCGTCGCCGCCGTATTGTACGCGGCCGCTCCCGAATCCCAAGTGTCCTTCATGGCCTGAACGTCGCGGCCATTAACGGCTTCAACAAAGGCGTCAACGGTTGCCCGCGCGTCCCGTCCGCCAAGCCCGCAGCCGCCTAGACAGCCGAGACAAAAAATCGTTATCGCTATCGCCGTTATCGTTAGGGCGGTTTTGCCGTTTCTCTTCATGTAACGCTCCTTAATAATCCGTACTGTTTAGGTAGGGGCTGAAAGCCGCCGCGTATTCATCCAAGAGGGAGGCGTACGCGTCCATAAAATCCCGATAGCCGGGAGCCGCCTTCACCAGGTTGAGGCTCCGCATCCGTGTATATAGGGGGCTGAGCACATAGCGGCGGAGCGAAAAAGCGGAGAGGGCGTAATAGCGGTAATTCAAAACGGCGGTGGCCGTCTGATGGGCAAGGGGGGCCCAGCTTTCATCGCGGTACTTTTCCTGCTCCGTCTTGTCCGTCATCGCGTTCATCGTTTGGGCGGCCGCGTCGGATTCGGTTTTGGCCGCGCGGTAAAGCGCCGTCCATTCGTCCAAGCCGGCGCGTAAACGGTTCAACGTAAGGGCGATTTCGGCCAAGGCACCCAGGGGATCGGCTATAAAGGCTTGGGTCTTGTCTTCGGCCCAGGCGGCGTAATCCAGCTCCCGGCCAAGGGCGGAGAACTTTTCGCCGGCAAGGCCCGCGGCCGACACTTCCATGCCTTCGTTCTGGCTAAGCTCCACCACGCCGTCATCGGTCTCAACGGAGACAAGCCCAGAATCCACGATGAAAAGGGTGCTGCCGTCAGGGCCGGCGTAGATAGTTAATTCGGTTCCCCGTATGCCGGCGACCGTGCCCACCGAACCCACTCTGGGCTCCCGGCCCGCCAGCTTGCTGAAGCGCAGCGAGATAGCGCCAACGGCGGCGGTCAAGACCGGCTCTTTTCGTCCAGCCGTCTCCAGTTCGCGGATAGTGAAGACCGTGTTCGGCTTAACCCGTATCGTGGCGCGGCCGCCGTCGTCCAGCTCGGCTTGGTCGGCTCGGCCGGTAATGACGGAAGCGCCGACTTGAATCGGCGTGCCATAGTCCAAGACGCTTAAGGTGCCGTCGCTGCCGCGCAGCCGGGGGGCGCCTTCAAAATACACCACTTCCACCGCGTCCGCCGCTGGCGACAGCGCGGGGAAGACCGATAGGCAAACCAGAAAACAGAGAGCGGCTTTTAGTGTTTTCATGGTACTACGCCCCCGGACCGGTAAAACCGAAAATCTTCGGTACGCGGCAAAGGTCGTCGCCGGTTATGATGAGAAAAACGCCTAAAGCGCATTCTAACTTGATCACGGCGGCGTCTTTCGCGGTGTATTTGGAAAAAAAGGCGGCCACTTCGGGATTGTCGGAGAAGGCTTTATAGGAATCGGGCCCGACAGGGTCTATAGCGATGATCGCCGCCTCGCCGAAGCTGAAGCCCGTTTCACGAAGATTGCGCCAGAGCACACGGAGGTCTTCCTCACGCGCGATGGTCTCACCGTCCAAGAGAAAGGGAAGGGCGGAGAGCTCGATTAAACGGGCTTCATCGGCGCTGTTCAATTCTTTTATTAGTTGTTCCACCCGCTTCATATCCCGTGAAGGCGGAACGCTGGAGCAGGCGGCTAATAAAAAGACGAAAAGCGCTAGGAAAAGAAATACGAGGAGTCTCTTTCGTTTCATTCCTACAATGATATACCACGAAGCGGTGAAGAACAAGTTTTTGACTAGAACCCACGGGCCTCGGTTTTTTAGCCAGGAAAGTCCTATTCTTCGCTATGCCCGGCTAGTTCCGTGATTTCGTTGATCATTTTGTCCAATTCCTCGCCTAAACCCTTAATGTCGTTGTCTAAAAAGCCGCGGACTATCATCGATATGGCTTCGCGTTCATCCAAGCCTTGCGCCATTAAATACTGCACCTGCCTCGGCGCTATTTTTCCGATACTCGCCTCGTGGCTCATCCTGGCGTCGGCATGATATGAGCGTAAGCCCGGTACCGATTCGATATAGCCTTCTTCGCCGGCGTCTATAAGCATGCCGGCGCAGTCCACATGGGCCTGGCATTTTTTCCGACCGATAAGCAAACCGCGTTGTATCACCTTGCCGCCGGCGCAAACCGCCCGATGGTTCAATTCCGCGCTTGTCCCCTCGGCGTTTAAATGGATGTCGCCGCCGAGAAAGGCGCTTGATCCCGCGCGGCCAAATATAACGCTGGAGAATTTTGCCGAAGCGCCTGGGCCGTTCAAGTAGGTGAGCGGATTGGATTCAATGAAGCCGGCGGGACTTAAGGTGACATAATTGTTGACATAGCGACCGCCTTCCTCAATGGTGGTGGTATCGTGGGGGAGCACCCTCACGCCCAGGCCCCAGCGGTGCACCATAGTGCTAGTGAATGACGCCCCCTTGCCTATATAGGTTTCAGTTGTCGCCTCATGTTCTCCTTCTATAAGACTTTGCGCGGAGGCGCAGCCGGCGATAAATTCCAGAGAAGAAGCTTCTTCCAGTATGATAATGTTATGAACCCTCTGCTGGCCGATAGTGCCGCTCATGCAGATGGCCGCTTGGGAAGGCAACTGTATCCGTGTGCCGCGTTTTACCCGGAGAAAAAAGCCTTCAAGCCGCGCGCCTTTATTTTTAAGCGTTTCAGGCTCATGAAAATAGTTTTCACGTACCCACGGATACTTGTCCAGGGCCTCGGCGATAGGCAACAGCTCCAAGCCGTCCACTAGCGAAGAGGCGCAAAGGTTTTCATGATCATTTAGGATATAGCTGGCGGAGCGGCCTTGTCCTTCCGGCTGAATGGCTATTTCGGCGAGCAAGTTTTTATCGATGCCGCTGGTCTGTGGCTTATTCATGCTGGCCTCCATGGAATTCGCAGTTCGCGCAGGCGTCAAAGCCGGATTCGGCTATTTTACTCATGATAAGCCGAGGATTGCCTGAACAGACGATATGTCCATTGATAAGAACATGGGCTTTATCGGCGTATACCGTATTTAGGATAGCGTCTGAATGGGTGATAATAAGACCCGTCTTTCTCATGACCGGAAAACTATGTTCCTTGGACAGCAAACGATTGATCATGGAACAAAGGAGGGTGAGAGAATCCATGTCCACCCCCGAATCCGGCTCGTCCATCATTGAAAAAGCCGGCTCGCGCGCTAAGAGCAACAGAACCCCGGCCTTTTTTATTTCCCCGCCGGACAGGTTTTCATGGACATTCCTGTCAACCAGTTTCTCCAAACGGGCTTCATCGATATAGCTCTCAACGCGGCGCTTTTTATCGGCATCGGCTCCAATGATATAGTCTAAGAGCATTCGGAGCGTTACACCGTCAATAGCTGGCGGCCGTTGTTCTAAAAGGCCGATCCCCAGCCTGGCGCGTTCGGTCAGTCCAAGGCCAAGAATATCCTTGCCGTCAAATTTTATAGACCCTTCTACAACTTTATAATCGGGATAGCCGGATATTGTGGATAATAAGGACGTTTTGCCTGAACCGTTTGGACCAAGCAGAAGATGAACTTCCCCCTGAGGTATGTTCATATCGATATTTTTCAATATTAAGTGGCCATTTACTTCCACGCTTAGCTGACGTATGTCAATCATTCGTTCTCCTTCCGTTCTACTAGCCGCTATGCCAAATCAAGGGCTACCCGTTAAGCACCGCTCCCAATATAATGATTTTCCTATCTTTTTGGGAATATGTTTATTGAGCCTGTTTCAAAAATCGGTATGTTTTGAGCGGGGTTCTCGCGGTTTTGTCTTTCTGACTATTAGCTCTTTATAATAGTTATACTTGGGATAAAACCGGGTTTCCCGTCAATGACAGATTTAATCCGTGGATAAGGAGTTTGAGGAAGCGATATGGACAATGAGAATAAAGCGATACAAGGTCCCCCGATGGAAAGCGATCGCGCTCCCAGACTCCGTTTCGCCCTTGTGGGCGGCGGTTTTCGCTCTGAATGGTACCTAAGGACAGCTTCCCTTATCGGCCCCGGTTGCGCCGCGATCGGTTTAGTCAGCCGCGGCGAGGAAAAACGGGAGGTTTTAGCCAGAAAGTGGGGGATTCCGGTCTACGCCGATGTCCGCGCTCTTTTGGACGCGAGCGCGCCGGATTTTCTCCTTGTCGCGGTAGCGGGCGAAGCTTCAGCCAGGGTCCTAGGGGAGCTCCTGCCCCTCGGCGTGCCGCTCTTGGCGGAGACTCCGCCCGCGGCTAGTCTTAACGAACTGGAAGCCTTGTGGGCGCAGTCTAAAGCTAGCGGAACCCGTATACAGGTGGCTGAACAGTATTGGCTTCATCCCCTGCAGCAAGCGCGCTTATCCGCCGTGGCTGAGGGGCTTATCGGTAAGCCGAGCTATGTCCACGCTTCGGTGAACCACGGCTACCATAACATCAGCCTAATCCGAAAATACTTAGACGTCGGTTTCGCGCCGGCTGAGCTTAGGGCGGTCGATTTCACCGCGCCGGTATTAGCTGGTCCGGATCGGGCCGGTCCTCCGGCGGCGGAACGTCTGACTAGGCCAGAACACCGTTTAGCCTTGCTGGACTTTGGCGGCGAGCGGCGCGGTCTCTATGATTTTGAGACTGGTCAGCATCGGTCTTGGATACGAACCGAGCGCCTTCTGGTGCGCGGGGAGCGTGGGGAACTAGCCGATAGTCGTTTGGTTCGTCTGCGAAATTTCGCGACGCCGCTATATGAGGAATTCAAAAGGATACAGACCGGTGGCGACGGCGATTTTGAGGATTATCACCTCAAAGGCATTCAGTTAGGTGGGCGGTGGATCTACCGCAATCCAACCGCGCCCTATCGCCTGTCGGATGAAGAAATAGGCCAGGCGGTCTGCCTTTACGCGATGAAGCGCTATATCGATGGCGGGCTGCCCTTCTATTCCCTATCTGAGGCCGCCCAGGATCAATATCTCGCTTTACTGCTAAAGGAGGCGGCGGAAACGGGGCGGACGCTTATAGCCGAACGCCGAAGCTGGGCTGAAGAAAGATAAGGCTAATGCGTTTCGCATAGTCTTTTAGCTTGAAAACGTATTCATAAACCCATTACGCATAATGTATCGATATTTTCGGCCTTGGCACAAAACTAGCATATAAAGCCCCGTACTTTACCATGGAGGTTTTATATGCGCTTAACACAATGTGTATCCATTAAGCCGCGGTTTTTATTCATTCTAGTCGGACTAAGCCTGTCAGCGGCTAACGCCGTGGCTGTCCCTCTTATGGAACAGATAGATTTCATGTTTGGACCGCGCGTCGGCGTGAGTGTTATCACTATTGATAAAGCGGATTTTACCGCGTTGATGAGGGAAAACGATTTTCTCGCCTCCGCCGAACGAAATTATATGCCCGTGCTGACCAGTTTTGGTATAAGTCTTGAACAGAGGGTGAATTTAGGCACAACGGACCATCATTTCGCCGTTCAGGAAATCATTACTTTGGCCGGTTTGGACCAATCGTTGATCTTACCCAATGCCGCCGCTCTTATCGGGTTTCGGGGCGGTTTTGGTCTTGAGCTTGGCTTGGGACCGATAGTTTCCGTTCAAGGCTTCGCGGTGGCTTACGCGCTAGGTTGGAATTTCAAGTTCAGCGGTGTCAACCTTCCGGTTGACCTCGTCTTCATACCGGATTGGGACAAGAATCGTCATAATATCAGTCTATATACCGGTTTCAATTTTTGACGGGTGCGCGTATGCGAAGCGATTCGATAATTAAAGTAGTCAGCGCTGTGTTGTTTCTTAGCTTTAACGTCTTTCAGGGTGCCAAGGCTGTAGGCGAGGATTTATCTCTGGGTATTATGCCGACCGCCGCCAGTAACGGCGTATCCACCATAGCTCCGCTGGTCAATCAGTTAATTTTACGCGCGGCCCTGCGGTGGGCTGGAAAACGGTATGCGGTGGTGGCGCTTGAGGAACGCCGCGCGGCGGTGGTGGAATGGGAATTTGCCCTAAGCGGCGCGGTTAAGGCGTCCCAGGAAAGCGGCGGCGCTTGTCTCGCCTCGGATTTAATCGTCGTTAGCGATTTGACAATAATTGAAGGGTATTACAATTTGGCTATACGACTCTTGGACGTGCCCTCGGCCGCGGTTTTAGGAGCGTTCCTTGAAAGTCAGCTAGATCCTTTCGCTTTCGCTGAAGGGGTGGACGAGTTTTTTTACGCTTTGCTTAGCGACAAAACGGGGGAGGGCGGTAGAGATCCGAGTATAGCCGCTGACCCAAAAACAGTTGACCCGTCTGGTCTTCCCGACGTTAACGACCTGACCGCGGCTACTGGCGAAGCGGAAAAAACGAAGCCCCTAATAAAGGATCCCTTGCCTATGATACGTTTGGACGGTGGGCGCTTTATTATGGGCTCGGCTGAGGGAGAGAAAAATGAAAGACCGGCGCATGAAGTCCTTGTCCGTCCCCTCCTGGTTTCCGCTGTGGAAATGACATCGGAATTAGTGGCGCGTTTTTTATCGGAACGTATCGTCAATGTCTCATATAAGAATATTTCCCCCAGTTTTTCCGCGAACTCCACTGAATATTTCCCAAGTTTTCTTGATGCCTTGCTTATCTGTAACCGACTGAGCGAGGAAGCGGGTTTATCGGCCTGCTATGAGTTTTCCCAAGACGCTATCCATTTTGACCAGGCTAGCGATGGCTACCGTTTACCCACTGAAGCTGAATGGGAATATATAGCCAGAACCGCCGCTTTTTCCTTTCTGGACCTTTTTGGTAGCCGTTGGGAATGGTGCTGGGACTTTTACGCTAAAGAGTACTATAGCGTTTCCCCGTCCACTAATCCGACCGGGCCGGCGGAAGGGAAATTGCGTGTGCTTCGGGGCGGGGCCTATTCCAGTTCTCAAGCTTGCCGTACGCCAAGTTATAGGGGCTTTGCCCTGCCGTCGACAAAACGGGAAGATATCGGTTTTCGCTTGGTCCGTAACGCTGACTAAGGCAAACTAGAGCCGCTCGTTTTATTTGGCTGACGTTTTTTTAGATAACGGCTGATAGTCGATTGGGCGACTCCTATCAGTTTAGCGGCCGTTGACTGATTGCCCTCTCCTCGGCGTAAGGCTTCCTCAATTAGGCTGGCTTCCAGTTCTTCCAAGCTAGGAAGGGGCCGCTCTTCATCCATAGTCCAGGCGCTGTCA
>CAZJJK010000061.1:8668-18818 GCA_964546285.1 uncultured Treponema sp.
AAGCCGGCGGAAGGGCTGGCGCCGCCATAAAACTGTCCGAACGGAGGCGGCTGAGTATACGTTCACCGTCTAAAACCCTGCCCGATCCAGCGGCTACCGCATCGTAAACAAGGCTCTCCAGTTCACGAATATTGCCTGGGAAAGAATACTCAAGCAAGCGATCCAATAAACCGGGCGGAAGCGTAGTCACCTCTTTCCCCAATTCTTTGGAACTACGCTCTAAAAAATAAAAGAGAAGAAGCGGGATATCTTCCCGTCTTTCACGTAGCGGGGGTAAGCGTACAAGATGGAAATTGAGCCTGTAATAGAGATCTTCTCGGAATTGGCCTTCCCTCTGTTTCGTTTCCAGCATAGCGTTAGTGGCGGCGACAATCCGAATGGCGGCTTGTTTGGGTCTGTCATCGCCAACTGGGTAATACTCGCCTTCTTGAATAAGGCGCAACAGTTTCAATTGGCTGGCTGGTGATAAGTCGCCTATTTCATCAAGAAAAAGCACACCTCCAGCCGCTCGTTCCACAAGGCCCGCTCGCGGCGAGTCCGCGCCGGTATACGCCCCCTTGGCGTGGCCAAATAAACTGTCGGCGAAAAAAGTATCATCCACGCCAGCGGCGTTGAAGGCGATGAAAGCGCCCTTCAATCCGGAAGATCGATAATAGGCTCGAGCGAGAAGTTCCTTGCCTGTGCCGTTCTCGCCAGTGATCAATAAGGGTTTAGGACTGGCGGCTACCGCCTCCACATATTGGAAAATAGCCCGAAGTTTTGGACTGCGGGTCCGTATGGCGGAAAATATTTCTGGATCGCGTAGACGGCCTGACAGCAGACTGGCGGCGAGTTCGCGATTTTCCCTAAGTAGCTGTCTTTTTTCTAACGCTTTCGCTATAGCGGATATAAAACGATCTTTGCTGACTGGTTTTACCAGATAATCGTCCGCGCCGGCTTTCATGCAACGAACCGCGGTTTCCGCCGAGCCAAGCCCGGTCACCACGATAATTTGTAGACCAGCATCAAAACCGCGCAGGCGCGGTAGCAATTCCTCGCCGCTTAGGTTTGGCATATTAAGGTCAAGCACGACCAAGGCGGCGCCGGATGAGCTTAAGAACCGCAAAGCCTGGGCGCTGTCCGAACAAGAGCTGACTGAGCTATATCCCTGTGTTTTCAGTACCAGTTTATATGAGGAAAGCAGATCTTCATCATCGTCAATTAATAGGATTGGCGTGTCATCCTTAATCATGAACTTCCCCCGTCTCGGCGTCCACGGCCTGGAGATAGACTAAAACCTCGGTACCCTGGCCCAATTCGCTTTTTATTTCGATAGAGCCGCCTAATTCGTTTAGAATTCGCTGGACAATGGCCAAACCCAAGCCGCTACCGCGAGCGCCTTTGGTCGTAAAGAAGGGATCGAATATATGTTCTTTCTCCTTTTCGCTCATACCCTTTCCCGTATCGGCGATAGAGCAGCAGACTCTGTCATTGATGCTTGATACCGTAATAGTAAGCTTGCGTACTTCGCCAGTCAGGGCTTGGTAGGCGTTTTGCAGGATATTCACAAAGATTTGCTCAACTTTAGTGCGGCTGGCGAGCACCCAAAGCTCCGACGCTATAGTGTTAAATTCCAAGACCGCCCCAACCCGCTTGCGTTCCGATTCAAGAAGCAGGACGCTGGCGTCTAGCGCCGCCTTAAGGTCTACTTTTGTGAGGGCGGCTGCCGCTTCCTGACAAGCGAAATCCTTAAGATCTTGGACTATGGTTTTTATACGGTCGGAATTGCGGATAATGCGGCTTAAACCTTCTTTTAGGTCCATCTCCCAGGAGCTATCCTTGTTTAGTTCGATAGCCGCTTCAGCTCCAGCGTCTTCCCAAACGCTAGCTTGAGAAGCGGCCAAGCCCTCCGCCGTCAGCAGTATGCTGTTATTGGGATTGTTGATTTCGTGGGCTGTTCCGGCCACGAGGGTGCCTAGAACGGCCAGTTTATCGGCTTGAAAAAGCTTTTCTTGATAAGCCTTAGCCTGTTCTTGAGCGCGCGCCAGGTGTATATGGATCGCGAAGGCGGACACCAAGAAACTGATAAAGCCCATCGGCGCGGAAAGTCCGACGCGCAACAAAAAAAGCGCCGCGACTATTTCAGCGATGATAGAAACAAAAAGGAGTGAAAAACCAAAAATAAGTAATGTCGCTTCGCTGTGTCCCCGCTTAGCGGCCTGGCTGAGAACCCATAGTACATACACACAGGCGGCGACTAGGAAAGGATGATAGCTGTCATTTAGCGCGCTTATCCAAACGCTGGGAATAAAGGCCGCGGCGCTTGTCCATAAGACGCCCAGGGCGGTAAAAAAAATAAAAACACGGTGGCCGCGGCTGTCGGGGTATAAAGAGCGAAGAAATAGCATAAACAAGCTTGTGCCCACATAGACCGTCGCCACTTCCGCCCGGTAAGCCGCGGTCCAAAAAGCTATTGGAAGGGCGCCGTAAAGGATGCGGCCGCCAGTCAAGGCCAGCCTGAGGCCAATATCGAAACAGAGTCCGGCTAGATATAGCGATGACCTATCGCGGAGATTCATCAGGACTAGGCCAAGATGGTAGAGCCCTATAATGAGGATTCCGCCTAGCAAGAAGAATTCAATAGCCGATAAAGCCGATGCGTAAGCCATAACCAGGGCGCGTTGACCTAGGATAGGCGCTTTCCAGAGCCCTCCCTTGTCATGTTCTCGGTTTGATACGGCCAGCGTCAATTCTACGGTGGGTCCCTCGGATTCAAGGAAAACTGTTTGAATATTGTAAGAAGCTCGATGTTCTGTGTTTAGATCGCCGTATTCCCCAGCTTGCGCGATACGCTTGCCATTCTCATAAAGGATATAGGCGCTGTTTATGTCCGGCAGCCAAAGGGCATAGGGAGCGAGCGCCGGATCCAAGCGCAGGGTCAGGCTATATTTGGCGCGGCCAGCCGAAGGGAAGCCATCCGCCGTCCAATAACCTGGGACCCTGGCATATAAGCTTTTCCCCTCTGTCCCATCAGCGTCGTAATAGCTGAAGCGCCATTCGCCCTGTAGGGGAAGCAGCGTTTTAGCCCCGACAGGTCTCGCGTCTAGCTCGCCGTGCCGCGCTTTAGGAAGTTCCTCTTTCTGACAAGCCGCCAAAACGCTTAAGGCGATAAGCGCGAGCGAAAAGCTAAGGAAAAACGGTAAGCGGGAAGGGCGGCGCATAACTGTATTATCCAGACCTCTGACGGAATCGGCAAGGGTGTTAATAAGGTATAGAATTCACGGTGCTTTTAGGCCCTTGCGCCGCTCGGTCTCTATGGTAATATACGGGGTAAGGAGCCGCCTGTGGATATGCCTAAAAGCGAGCCGCCGAATAGTTGGCCGTTCCGATACTGCCCGGCCTGCGGAAGGGAGGGCGTTTTAGTCCTTCACGCCGGCAAGGAATATCGCTGTTCAGCATGCTCCTATGATTATTTTCATAATACAGCGGCGGCGGCTGGGCTAGTTTTATTGTTTGATGGGCGTTTGGTCTTGCTGCGCCGGCGCTATGATCCAGCTCGGGGGAAGTTAGCTCTTCCCGGCGGCTTTATCGATCCTTCTGAAAGCGCGGAAGAAGCGCTGGTTCGTGAATGCCGTGAGGAAACGGGCATAGAGCTGAACGCCGACGCGTTGCGATATCTGGCCTCTTATCCAAATTATTATGAGTATCGATCTGTACCCTACGCGACCTGTGATCTTTTTTTTCTGGCTCAAAGCGACTCGCCGCCGGGTCAGCCGATGGATGACGAGGCTGAGGAACTCATGCTGGTGGATCCTAAGACTTTTAAGCCAGAAGCGCTGGCCTTTCCTTCCGCGCGACGGCTTTTTTCCGAACGCTTAAGCGGCTTCTCCTGGCAAACCGAGATAATGAGATGACTGATACCTTCCTGGTTTTTTCCAATCTAATCATGCCCCTGATCTCCGGCCTGTTTTTTCTCTTCTATTTCGCCTATTTTTTGTTTGCCCATCCGTCGCGCGCTCTGTCCTTCCGCCTTTTTGTTGTTTTTTTAATCGCTTTTAGCGTTTTTTTGTTTGGGCGGCCTCTCCAGCTCTTGCTCGGCCCACACCCTATGCCGCTGATCGTGGTAAATATTAGGGTGTTTATCCTCTGTTCGGTCTTGGCCCCCGTTATAATCTTAACGGCGCTGACCTATCATCGGCGCTTAACCCAGCGGGAAATGATCCTTATTTTCGCTATCTGCCTGCCGCTTGGACTCGCCTATGTGGTTTTCAATAGTTTGGGGACCAAGGCTAGCTACCGTTTGTTCGAATTCCTTGGCGTGGTCGCCTACGATAATCTGACGCCAAACCTTCAGGCGCCCTTTTATGGCCGCGAAGTAACCATTGGCGTTCAGACCATCACCGGTCTGATCCTCGCGTTTTTCTCGTTTATTCGGCTGCTCCAGCAAAAACGGGAAGATCAGCCTAAAAAAATACTGAGCGATAAGGTCTTTCTCATTAACGCCGGCATATTAGTGTTCGCCGCTTCGTTCATTTTAGGCTCTTTGGCTAAGCAGTGGTGGGTGTATTATGTCGCTTCCGTCTTGTCGGCCCTGTTTATTGGGGGCTCGGTTCTTATCGATATAAAAGAGCTGCACAATTATTATGAAAAATTGGTTCCGTTTATAAAAGAAGAAATTATCCACAACGTGGCTTTCAGCGAATTGTCTAAAAGCCGTTTGATAGAAATGCTGACCTGTCTCGGGAAAAAGGCGGACCTTAATACCTTTGTGCTGCTTAAAGCCAAGCCGGGGGCGGGTGGTATCTCCAGCGATATCGCCGCGATGGACGCTGTGGTGCAAGCTTTGGGACAGCGTTTAGAAGCTGAGCTCAGCGAAGACAGCTATCTTATACTGCCGATGTCAGACGATACGGTCGGCGTGGCTTTGCGCTTGCCTCGGGCAAAGGAAGAAGGCCGCCCGGATATTTTGGGAGCCTTAGACGATATCCGTGAAAAGATCGATGTCGCGCATAAACGCGGCTTGGCGGCGGGTATAGGCCGTAGCTACGACAAAATCGAGGAACTGCGTAATTCCTATCATGAGGCGGCGAAAGCGTTGGAATTCGCCGAACAGCTTGACGGCTGCGGCGTTGTTCATGTGGAGAATATCAGCGAGCCGGATCGTCGGGTTGGCGCTTATCCGGTGTTGGAAAAAGAACGTCTATTATCCTTAATCCGATCAGGCGACGCGGCCAACGCGGTGGAAGCGGCTAGGGCGTTTTTCGCTAAATTTCTTCGCTATATCGAGGAAGAACCGGCGGTAATCCGTATCCGTTTATACGAACTGGTGTGTTCTTTCGCCGACTCGGCTATTCTTGGTGGCGGCGATGAAAAGGCTCTGAACGCCTTGGCCGCTAAACGCTTGGCGGAGATAGACCATTTAGCCGACCCCGCTTTAGCGGAACGCTGGCTTTTAGATATCGCCCGCGAGACGGCTCAGATTGTGGCTAAGGTCTATGAGAAACGGTCCAAGGTGCTTATTGAAAACGCCAAAAAATACATCGAGACGCACTATTCCTCTCAATTGAGTTATCGTGATGTGGCTCGCGAAGTGTTTATCAGTCCCTCGTATTTTTTAGCCTTGTTCAAGCGGGAAACCGGCGTCACCTTTGTGGATTATTTAACCAGCGTCAGAATAGAGCGGGCGAAAAACCTGCTGTTGAGCACCGATCTTAGCATCACCCATATAGCCTATGATGTTGGTTTCAGCAATTCTAACTATTTCAGTAATTTATTCCGAAAAGCGGTCGGCGTTTCAGCTTCGGAGTTCCGCCGTAATAGAGAGACTTCTTTACCCGCGTCCGAATAGCGGCGGGCTTGTAGAGGCGCGGCGGACCCGCGATAAAAAACGCCGCCGGGGCAGGCGCCCCGACGGCGTTTTAATTTAGCCGTAGGTATAGATGAAGAACCCGGAGCAAGCTCCGGGGTATGGGAAGCCGCCTTCCAATCAACGGGTTAAGGTATAGGCGCTTTCCGGGATGAGTCTCCCAGAGCTGAATAAAGCCTGCGCGTCGGCGAAACTGGATTTGTAAAGCTTAGGCGTAAAGCCTTCGCCGATGAAATCAGCTTCGGTCATATCGCTGTCCCCGTACATGGTGAAGGTTAAACCGCCGTCGGCGAAGGCGATCTGGGCACCGATATAGTAGGTGGTGTAGTCTATGGCGCTATTAAACTGGTCGGACAAGGCTTCCTCTTTCCAGTCGATGGCGGTACCGCCCATGAGCCATTCTTGGAACGCGGCGTTATAGTCCATCGACTCGAATACGATGAAATTCTCGGCGGGCAGAGTGGCCAAAGCCGCGACATTGTCCTTGAAGGCCGCCGCCACTACCGCCTGATAGTCGGCTTCGCCCTGTTCGTTGAACTTCCAATTATCATTATTTGGATCGCTGGTCCACGCTTTGATTTCCTTGATCGCGGCGGTGTATTCCGCGTCCAGCGAGACGAAATCGGAGGCGTCGAAGCCGACAAAGGGGATAACGCCCTCGGCGGCCGCGGCCGAGGCCGCGGCTAGGGCTTCGGCGACGGTGGCGTAGGAAGTACCCGCTTCCGGGTACTGGGCTAGGCTGCTTTCATCGCCCACGGAAATTTTAGCCCATTCATGATAGGTGATGACGATGGGGTTGGCGCTTGTTCCCCATCCGATCATAGGGTTGTCCATATATTCGCCCGTTCCATATACGTCGTTATAATTGATCGACACGAAATAGTCGCCGCAGCGGACACCTTCAAGCTCGACGGTGCTGTAGCCGGAGCTGTACTTGATCGACGGGAAATAGGTCATGGTGGCGATGGTGTCATCGGCGTAATAGGGGGCGGCGTAGACGAGGCAGTTGGATCTATACGAGGCTAAGGGGTAGGCGTTCTCGTCGTACACGAAATTGCCTTGCTCGCGGAGGTATTGGGGATAATCGCGGAATCCTACCGAATAGCTGATGCCCTCCGTCCGGCTCCAATCCACGGTCGTCATGTCGGTCACGATGTTGTATGTGTCGTCTCCGGCGGCTTCCAGGCTGGAAAACGCCATTGATCCGGCTTCGAACCAAGCGTCTTGTTCGTTCACCATGAACTTGATGCCCCATTCATCCACGATGTACTTGGTTGAAGGGTCTTCTTCATCATACCAGACGCCCTGCCAGCTGGTATCGCTGAGACCGGCGACAAGCTCGGCTTCAGTGGTGGACGTCATCTGGCTGGCGACTTCCTGCTCCTCCTTCTCGATGACCGCGACGATCACGGGCGCGCCGAAGGGCTCAGAGGCGCTGGCTCTGGTGGCGATAGAAGCCTTGGTTTGGCCGCCCATAGCGTCGCCGCTGATAGTATAACGGATAGTGCTACTGGCGGCGGACAGGCTATAGCCAGAGGACTCGGTGTCATAGCTACCTTTTAGACGGAAAGTGATGTCCCCATCGTCCAGGGTTCCACTTAGGGGCACCGATGTGACAGCCCTTGAACTGGATAGGGAGCGGCTCGTGTCTTCCGCGGCCTTAAAATAAACCGTAGAATCCCCATCCTTGAAGCTACCGGAGATAGAAAGGGGCCCATCGGTGGGATTGCTGGAAGGATCGCCGGAGGGATCACCAAATGGGGACTCGCAGGCTAATAGGGATAGAATCGCCAGTAGGGCGATCGGTAATAAAGCTCGTTTCGTTTTCATGAAGCCTCCATACAGCGTAAAAAATCGTGTGGTCCAAACCCGGCGACGCCGGATTATGTCTGGCCGGCAAGGCGCCGAAAGCTCCTCAGCGGGTTAAAAAACTAATTAAGGGGCCTGCCCTTAAGCGCTTTTTAAACTGGCTGTTTAGCTGTTTGATCGCCTCGGTAGCTAAGCATATTTTTAGCGCGCTATTGGAAAAGGACGCGGCTCATGTAAAAAACAGGTTCTGGAATGGAAAAAGTGGGGATGCTCCCGTTTAAAACGGGAGAAACAGCGTCAGTCTCCTATAGCCGTGGGAACGGCAAGCTTAGCCGTTTTTCCGGCTTGACCTCGCCTAGTCCAGTCTTTACAACTATGCTCTATGCGTTTTGTCTTCCTCGGCACCGGGACCTCCCACGGCATTCCCGTCATCGCCTGCCCTTGTCAGGTCTGCCGCTCCGACGACCCGCGCGATAAACGGACACGTTCTTCCGTTTTAGTCATGGGCGAACAAGGCGAGCGGCTCTTGGTGGATATCGGCCCGGAATTTCGGCTGCAGGCGCTGGCCGCCGATATTCGCGCGTTGGACGCGGTTCTGTTGACTCATTCCCACGCCGATCATCTCCATGGTTTGGACGATCTCCGGCCCCTCTGCCGAAAGAAGCCCATCGCGGTCTACGGCAACAAAGCGACCATCGCTGAATTGGTCGAACGTTTCGCCTATATTTTTTATGAAACCCAGAGGGGCGGCGGAAAGCCGAAAATCGAACCCAAACTGGTCTCGCCTACGCTTGGTCCGGAGTCGGCTTTACACTTTGGCGGTATCTCAGCCCTGCCCATTCCAATAAAGCATGGTCGTCTGGATATTTTAGGGTGGCTTTTCCAAGAAGGCGAAAAGAGAGCCGCCTATCTAACCGACATCAGCGCCTTGCCGGAGGAAAGCGCGAAAGGGCTTGTCGATCTGGACCTCCTGGTTTTGGGCGCCCTGCGCGTGCGGCCTCATGAAACGCACCTGAATTTCGATCAGGCGATAGAGCTCGCGCGGCGCCTTAAGCCCAAGCGCGCGTTGCTTACGCATATTTGCCATGAACACTCCCATGTCGAAATCGAAGCGTACTGCGGCGACGAACGGCGCATAGGCCCGGCGTACGATACCTTGATAGTCGGGATCTAAAGCCAGGCCGGGCTGCCGGCGGATAATTCGCCGAGAGCGCGCGTTTGAAGGAATATCCAAGGGCGTGTATAATGCTAAGCTCTACGCAAGATCGATTTAGGATGGTGCTTTATGGATAACTTTATTTTTTACGCGCCAACAAAAGTCATTTTCGGACGCGGCAGCCGCTTCAGCCTTGGCGGGTTGCTCGCGAATTATGGGTTTAGAAAGATTCTTATTCATTATGGCGGCGGCAGCGTTAAGCGTGGCGGCCTCTTGGCGGAGCTTGTCTCCAATCTTCAGAAAGCCGGTATCAGCCATGTTGAATTAGGCGGAGTAAAGCCTAATCCTGAGCTCGCTTTAGCGCGGGAAGGCATTAGGCTGTGCAAGGCGGAAAATATCGATATGATTCTAGCCGTCGGCGGCGGTAGCGTCATCGATTCGGCGAAGCTGATCGCTGTCGGCGCCGTGACGGAGGACGACCCCTGGCTTTTTTCAAGTAAGGAAAAAACGCCCGTAGCCGCACTTCCCTTAGGCGCCGTGCTTACTTTGGCCGCCTCCGGTAGCGAAATGAGCGCCTCCGCGGTGATCACCAACGAGGACGGTCGGCTTAAGCGCGGCTACAACAGCGATTTTAACCGGCCGCTTTTTTCCATCTGCGATCCGGAGTTGACCTATACCGTCCCGCCGTACCAGACCGCTTGCGGTATAACGGATATCTTTATGCATACCGCCGAACGGTATTTTTCCGATGGGGAAGATACGCCGATAAGCGACCGTATGGCGGAAGCGCTGATGAAAACCGTTTTGGAGTATGGCCCGAAAGCGATAGACCAGCCTTCCAATTATGAGGCTCGCGCTACCTTGATGTGGGCCGGCAGCTTGTCGCATAACGACCTGACCGGCTGCGGCCGCCGGCTTTTTTTCCCGGTTCACCAGATTGAGCATGAACTGAGCGGCCTATTCCCTCGGATCGCCCATGGGGCCGGTTTGGCGGCCTTGATGCCCGCTTGGATGCGCTATGTGTATCAGGCCGATCTTTGGCGCTTTGTCCGCTTCGCCTCGGAAGTTATGAATATCGATATTAATTACGAGAATCCTGAGCTGACAGCCTTAGCCGGTATAGACGCTTTAGAGCGCTATTTCAAGGACATCGGCATGCCGATTCGTTTGCGTGAGCTCGGCATCACCGACGATTCGCGTTTTGAGGAAATGGCCGACAAATGCCTGTTTTTCGGCGCGCGTAAGCTGACGGCGAAAAAGGTTTTGGATAAAGAAGATATTATCGCTATCTATCGGGCGGCTCTAGGCTAGCGTTCAGGCGGCGGCTTGGGCCTCTCTAT
>CAZJJK010000062.1:0-18747 GCA_964546285.1 uncultured Treponema sp.
TATAATTTTTCAAAAAAGATGATTTCTTATTTTAAACTCTTGCGTAGGTTCCTACAATTCGATTCTGGTATTTAAACCTTGCGCGTCCTCTTCCTTCGCGCTTCCCTTACGGTAGTTATTTAGGAACCTCAATGTTTCAAATGTATGCGTGATGATCGCTGACAGAGCCACCATGGAAGGGACATCTTCCGGAGCGACCGTATCGAATATACGGTAACGTCCTAATTGAACCTCAGCGAATACTCGTTGTCCGCTGCCTACAATCTGGAATTTTTGGCTAGCGTAGGTTACCGCCTGCGAACCAGAATAGGTATACCCTGGTCGTCTGAAAGGCGTAAGCATCATCATGAACGGCCAGGCGAGCGGGAAAAAATCCGAATACTGGAAATCCCTGGTACATAGTATGGATATCGCTTCGCCTTTCCAGGTTCCTTCCGTGAACACAAAGGGCAAGGCCTTTTCGGCGCGTAAATGTTTAAAGTCTATGCGGTTTAGGCTTAAGTCGACCGGCAATATTTTATACGACAATATTTTTTCTATATCTCCCGGCACATCATATTCAATATCCAATTTCCAACTGACAGTTTGATCTCGGTATACCAATTTAGCCTCGGATACCATAGCCCGAAAATTATTTTCAAACAGCACGATATCCAATGGACTACGGATGGGTCTAAAGGTGTCAGCGCGTAGCGGGACGCCCCCTTCGCGTTTGGGGTAATATACTTGAAGAATATTCCTATTGTCCGAATAGTTGAAAACGCCTTCCTCAATTATTTCGCTCCCTACCGCTGGCAGGGAGCGTTCCTTTGCCGGGTCCGGCACTGTTGAGCAGCCATTTAATAGAAACAGTAACGAAACCAGAACCCAACCCACTACTCAGTCTCCTTAATGGCTAGATACCTAGAAACGTTCAATAACCGTATCCGGTTTAATATCGCTTGTCCAAACATTAAAGGATTTTTTAGCGTTTATCCTCATGTTGATTATAGGTACAACAAAACTAACGCCGGCGGTCACGTCGACCGCAGCCTTCCATGTTTCCGTCTGGATCCCATGAAAATCTGGGTACCAACGATTTGGTACATTCGTACTGGTTATGGCAAATTTATACTCGCGGCCGACGGATTCTCTGTATCCGATATAAAGACAATCATTAAACAGTAATCGCGGTTCCAGGTAAGCTGTCGGGGTAATAGAGATGGATGCCGAAGACGATTCCACGGTCGCATTCGCTTTTGTGATGAAGGCCCCCGTTGGACCCCAATAGCTCACACTTTCGGAAACCGGCCTTCCAAATGTATATAGGTCAAAATACGGATGTGAGGGTACATCTATAGTCCACCAAAGGATCTTTACCTTTTTATATACGATTCCGTAGTTCGCGCCTACTCCAGCTTCAACTGAATATAAGCCCGTAAAAGCATAACGGTAGCCAGACGACATTTCAGCCGAAGCATTGACCGATATCGGTAAGCCGATACCACCGCTTACAGCAGTTCTGACTAATATCGGCCCGATACTAATGAAGGGCGGTAAATTAAGTAAATAATCGGTATTAGTCTGAAGCGCCAGGACACCTGATAGTTGTGGATTTATATTATAGCTAGTGGTTGCTCGGAATATTGTATCGGCTTGTATAAAAGCTGCAATGGCTGCTCCTCCTTCCACATTTCCCCATGTTGAAGAAAAATATCCATATATGCCTAATCCTATATTTAGTGGTTTTGAAACGGAAGGAACATTAAAAATTGTATCGATTTTCCCTTCAATATTTGATTTTACTACCGTAAGATCGCCATATTGAGATGGCGGAACATTCGCGGGATCGGTATAAACTAAATCCCATATCTTTTCCCATGTAGATACAAAGAAATCTGTTAATGGCTTAAATATTGGGGTCTTGCTGGTCGCCGAATCACCAGAGGCACCAGAGTTCGCTCCTGCACTGTTGTCGCTAATATTGACAGTACCGGTCGAAAAGAATTCACCGATTTTCGTTAATGTATTCCAATCCGCAAAATTGACAAGCTTATAATATTTTCCCCAGCTCCCTTCAATTTCCTTACGCTTATTATCGTAATCGCTTGAGCTAGTGGCTTGATAGAGTGCACGTTGTCCGTTTGAGCTTACTTCCACCTCCGTTTCGCATTCAGGATTCTGGATACAGCAGTTCAATAACGGGAGGACTTCCATAAGCGCGTCGTCTATGAAACTTATTTTTGGACAGAGATTAGGATAGCATGTTTCTAAAAAAAGGCGATTCAATCGAATAAGTTCATCGGATTGAAGTGCGGCAATCGTCTCTCCCAACGTGCTCAATTCATCCTGGCTTGGCGGGATGGCTTGGGCGGAGGATAAGGCCTGAATCAAGTCCGTCCGTTCAAGCAAGGAGTTAAGTGTGCTAATAGCTAAGACGTCATCCATATTGAAGCTTTCTTGGCCTATGACAGCATTAGTGATGGCCTTTAATAAATTTATCGCGGATAGCCCGCTTGAAAAATCCACTTCCTGGAAAAAATACGAGGGCGGCGACGATTCCAGCGGTTCCAGTTCACTATCCGTAAGGCTTCGAGCCATCGCTCTTGTTCCGCTACCGACCACTCTGAAATATTGGCCATTTATAGTATCCAAGATAAAATCGCCGCTAAGTAGCCCTTGAGTTATCGAACGTGAACCGTTGGAGCTTGAATACTTGGTGGCAATAAATTGTCCATTTGGATTAATACCGATAATACCGTTGGGATAAAGACCGCGAGAGTATTGTTCAGGAATAAGGGAAAACATGGAGGTTTGTAAGGATGTTTTTGAGCTAATGAAGTTTAAATAAACTGCTTGCTCTAATCCTGGGCGTATAATGGAAGGTAGAGTCCAAGAAATGTCAGGTGCATCGTCACCATTCAAGTCGGCGTTTTCGTTAAGTCGGAGTGTACAATCTCCAGATCGTATAGTATTACCTTCTAGGTCGTAAAGTACATATTCAAAAGCTAAACTCTGGGCGTCAACCGACGTTATTGTTAGGTATCCGTATTCAGCATCTTTCTGAACATCTCTATACGTGGTAATATTATTCTCGATAGTCGATTCCGCCACTCGGCCTAAACGGAAAGCGATTCTTGCACCATATACGACCGGACAATTATTCGGATACTGAGGATCATAATATATAGAACCGCTCATATATGCAAGTGCTTATATATGATTAAAATCAACTAATTCTTTGATATCATTTAAGTTAGCATTAACATTGTCTGAATCGAATGGTTGAAGTGAACACGAAAATAGTATGGTAGTGATACAAATAGACACGAATACATTTTTTATCTCTCAGCCTCCAATAAATGATAATTTTAAGAATAAGGCTGGATGATGTTTTATATTTTATGTAGCAACAATCTAAATTGTCAATATTTATTTCATATTCCTGCTGTCCGGTTTATTTTTCATCCCTGAAAAAAGAGCATTGTTTTTTTCTATGAAACGGAAGTTTCATTCTGAAGACCAAACCGCCTGAAGGCGGTCTACAAAGAGCTTTCGGGATACTCATCATGATGAAAAGATCCTCCGAAATTCTACCCTATCGTTTTTCATTACGATGACAGAAAACTTCCCCAACAATTGGCTGCCGAAGGCAGTCCTTTCGAATCGCTTGGCCGCTTTCTGGCGGCCTTCCTATAATCTTCATGGTTTTTGTATAGATTAGGTTGCTATATAACGGCCTGTTGAATTTTATAGTTAATTTCTTTATCAAATATAAATTTCTGAAGTTCGCCTAGCCAAGGACGGCGAGGTACGACAATTCTTCTTTCAGCCATAGCATCCAACGTCTCGTTGACGCTTAGTCGCTTACCCGGCTATGCTTAGGCGTAATGAAAGTAATCATTGTCGGCGCCGGTTTGGTCGGTTCTCAATTAGCGAGACATCTAATCCAACAAAAAGATGATGTTGTTCTAGTGGAACGGAGTTCCGATATCGCTCGCCACGCGTCAAATCGTCTGGATTGTCTTGTGCTTCAAGATGCGGGTAACCGCCTGGAAACCTTGGAAGAGGCGGGTATAGCCAAAGCCGATGCCCTGGTCTGCGTTACCGATTCCGATGAAGTAAATATGATAACCTGCGGTTTGGCCGCTTCGCGGTATCCAAAGCTGCTTAAGATCGCTCGCGTTCGTAATCCGGATTACGCTGAATTTGGCGGTCTAGACGCGCCCATGCTTGGCGTTGATCGTTTTGTTCATCCTGACGTTGAAGCCGCGAGAGCGGTGCTTCAGTCCGTGGAACATGGCGCGTCCGGCGATGTGTGGGGCTTTGAGGGTACGGCTTTTTCTCTCGGCTCCTTGGCGATCGCTCGGGATAGCGTTTTTACGGGGAAGCCGGTTCAGCAATTCCGAGAGCTGGTGGGCATTGAGTGTTTAGTCGTCTTGATAGAGCGCGGCGAAGCTGAATTGATTCCCGACGGATCGACGGTCCTTGAGTCCGATGATCGTATCCATGTTTTAGCCAGGGAAGAAGAGCTTAAGCGCATCTTTGACTTAAATGGCCGAGTTCGTGGCGAGTTGCGCCGTATCGGAATAGTAGGCGGGAGCCGCGTCGGCGCCTTGGTCGCCGAAGGCCTGATTGGTCAAACAGGCAAGCACTTCAGCGGCCGTCTCAGAAAGATACTCCGTTTATTGCGCGGCGATCGGCGGAGGGTCGTGATTATTGAACGCGATTACGAGGTATGCAAGGAACTGTCCAATCGCTTTCCAGACGCGCTGGTGTTAAACGAGGATATCTCCGATGAAAGTTTTGTAGCTGAGGAAGGCATAGAAGATTTGGATCTCTTGATTACCGCGACCGAGGACCAAGAACTCAATATGATAGCCGCCTTATATTTAAAATCGCGCGGCGTTAAAAAGGCCGTCGCCCTTGTCAGCGGTCCCGGTTATGCCGCTATAGCGCGTCGGCTTGGGATTGACGTGGTAGTGCCAATTAAATCAGTGGTAGTGGACTCTATCCTATCGCGGCTTTTGGGAGGCGGCGTTACTGGGGTGCATCGGATTGGGCAAGCCGAGATACTCAGGATTGAATTAGCCCCCTCGGCGCCGGTTCTTGGCCGCGCTCTGGCTATGTTCAAGCTGGCCGACCGCGCTCTTGTGCTTTTAGTGACGCGCCATGGCGAAACCTTTATACCGCACGGCGATTATGTATTTTCAGCGGGAGATCAGGTTTTAGTGCTTGTCGCTAAGGGCGGCGAGCCAGAGTTAGCCCGGTGGTTCGGCACTCGTTTATGAAATTTTCCGTTATCGTACCTGTCTTAGCGATGCTTCTGGGAATTATCGCTATAGCGATGCTACCCTCTTGTCTGCTCGCTTGGCACGATGGCCAAAGCGAGGTTTTTTTCGCCTTCCTCTGGCCGGCGGTGATCGCTATGGCGGTCGGCTTACTCGCGCTTTTCTTTAGAAAAAGAGGATCCATCAAGTTTTCGCCCGGCGCGGGGTTCTTTTTGGTATCCTCGGCTTGGTTTCTGGCCGGGGTTCTCGGCGCCTTGCCCTTTTTTTTATCGGGCAGCTTGAGCAACTTTTCCGAAGCCTATTTTGAAAGCGTTTCCGGCTTTACGACCACCGGCTCCTCGGTTTTCGCTTCCGTTGAGGCCCTCCCGCGCGCCCTATTGTTCTGGCGGGCGATGACGCATTGGCTGGGGGGCATGGGGATAGTTGTCTTAACGGTGGCTTTATTGCCCCTGCTCGGCATTGGCGGCTTTCAACTGGTAAAAGCGGAAACGCCGGGTCCTGAAAAGGATAAGGTAACCCCAAAGATAACGGAAACCGCGAAAATTCTCTGGATTATTTATATAGGACTTACCGCGGCTCAGATCGGACTTCTTATGCTTGGCGGCATGAATTGGTTTGACGCTGTCTGCCATGCCTTCGCTACTATGGCCACGGGCGGCTTTGGCACAAAAAACGCCAGTGTCGGGCACTATCGTTCCGTGTGGATAGACGCTGTCTGCACTATTTTTATGTTTTTAGCGGGCGTTAATTTTAGCCTGTATTACCGGGTACTCAAAGGCAAAATCCGCGATATTTTTACCAATACCGAATTCAAAGTATACCTCGCTATTTTTGTGATAGCCTCAATCGCGATAAGCGTCAGCTTGTTGCCGGTCTATGGCGGCTTTCTCAAATCCTTCCGTTTCGCCAGTTTTCAAAGCGTTTCCGTTTTAACGACAACCGGTTTTGCCACCGCGGATTTTGATGCCTGGCCTTCGTTCGCTAAGGCGGTTCTTCTGTTGCTGATGTTTGTCGGGGGCTGTTCCGGTTCTACTGGCGGCGGGATTAAAGTGATAAGGCATGTGGTTTTGTTTAAGCAGGCCGGCAATGAGATGCGTCGGCTCTTATATCCGCGCGGCGTTTTTTCCGTCCGGCTTAATGGAAAAATAGGACGTAAGGATGTCGTTTATGGCACCGCGGGTTTTGTCATACTCTATCTGGCTCTGCTGTTTATAACCATGCTGGTTATCGCTTCATCGGGCTCCGATCTTATCAGTTCCTTAAGCGGCGCTTTAGCAACGCTCGGCAATATAGGCCCTGGTTTCGGCGCCATCGGACCGACCATGAATTACGCCGCTTTTCCGGATTATGTAACTTATGTTCTAAGTTTCGCGATGGTGGCGGGCCGCTTGGAGTTGTGGACGGTCATGGTCTTGTTTAAGCGGGAGTTGTGGCGGCGCTGATGGCTGTTTTAGCCAGTTCCGCCCGATCAGGCAGCTGGTTTACGCGGAAAGCCTTAGCGTAGCGGAGATAATACAGCCAAGTTTCCGTAGGATAGTCCGAAAACGCGGGCGCCGCGGCTTGGTAGGCGGCCAGTTGATAGCGGTGTTTTTCCGGGCAGACTACGCGATCGCTCTTAAAATCGATAATGACGCATCGGCCGTCGTATTCATATATCAGATCCATTTGCCCATGAATCTTGACGAGCGCGGCGCCGCGCTTAAGCGCCACGATAAAGGGAAACTCAGAGCGGCGGCGCTTAGCCTTGCCCGCCTCCCGGCCTAAGTCCGATTTTAGAAACTCTGCCGAGGCTTTTTTCGCGCTAGCGCTTATAAGCTGGATAAGGGCGTTTGACGCTCCCTTTTTTTTGATATCCGTAAGAATTTCTGACCTAACTTCGCGTCCCGTAAGCGCCGCTTCTATCAGCGCGTGGCATAAGGTTCCCAGCTCTTTATATAAAACGAGCTTCTCTATCTGTTCGTCTATGTCCTTAAAGATACCGTGGTCAAGCATATTTTGTTCAAGCTGCGCGGCGGGAATAACGGAAGCCGCGGCTTCATCCAAGCCGCTCGCTTGGGCGGCGCGCGCTAGGCCGATAATTGGCGGAGGGCTAGGCCTGGCATAGAAAGCGGCGAGTGCCTTAGCGGTTTTTTCCGTATTTTCCGCTCTGGCCGCTCGCGATAAGGCGGCTAAGCGGCGACTTTCCGTGTCGGAACGGAAGGGTATGGCGTGAAAAGCGACTCTTTTATCGTCTTGCGGTATACCGGCAAGACCGGCGGCGATTAGGTCCAAAAGGGTTTCGGCGCTTGTTTCTTTGGCTTTTAAGCGGACCTGGCGCGCCAGGAAGCCCGCTTTTTCCGTATCGTTAAGTGCCGCCGTGGTTTCCGCTTCGCTCTTAAGCGTTTCTTTTGACGCGAATACCCAGAAACGGCTTTCAGCGCGGGTGGCCGCGACATAGAGAAGCCGCCGTAGTTCGGCGCGGTTCAAAACGGCTTCTCTTTCTCGGCTGCGTTCAAAAAACGGGTTATAAAATTTTTCGTTTTTGCCGGCGCCTTCGGGTTTGATATTAATAGTGAGGCCGAAGCTGGGATCGATATAGTAAGGCTGCTTATTGGCGATATGTAGTCCCTTGTTCCCGGCGTCGGCTAAAATAGTAAGCGGAAACTCCAAGCCCTTGCTCTTGTGAATAGTCATGAAACGGACCGCGCCCTCACGGCTGGTGGCTTCCCCGCTTTCAATCTTATCAAAGCTGCCCATCAGGGGGCCAAGTTCATCCAAAAAAGCGACTAAAGCCAATCCGCGCCTATCAGCATCCAGGGCTAGGCCGCGCAGGAGCTCATAGTGATCTAGGCCAATCGCGGTGTTGGGACTCTTGAGCAAGGCGGCGCGGTATCCCTCATCGAACCAAAAATAGCTGAGGAGGTCAGCTATGCCGGCTTTTTGCGCGAGCGCTCGCATGGAGACAAACAGGTCTCGGCCGCGCGCGAAACGTATTTCGTCTTTCGGCGCGCTAAACCAGGCTGGATCGCCGTGGTCTGTAAAAGGAGCCTTTTCATGATCCAGCATAATACGCGCGAAAGCGTCATCGCCAAGGCGGATCAGGGGGCAGCGCAGCAAGGCGGCGTACGCGTTACGGTCGCCTGGGTAGAGGAGAAGGCGGCATAAGGCGTAAAAGTCGTTAGCCGGGCCTTCCGCGAAAACGCCTCTGGGATCGGCGGCGATAAAGGGAATATCGTACCGTCTAAAAACCCGCTCATACGCGCTCTGATTGGTGGTGGATCTGAATAAAACAGCTATTTCGTCATAGCTGAATTTGCCGTCCAGAACGCCTTTGATTATACGCTCAGCCGCGGCGGTCGCTTCCGCCGTGGCCGCGTCAAAATCTTCCTCCTCGTCGTCTTCCCCGCTTTTTTTATCCAGAATATGAAACTCCACCACGGGATGGCTGGGTTCGGCTTCGTCGTTGTTTGGCGCTTCCATAGACTCAAAACGCGCTTCCCAGGGTTCATCGCTGTTCCCGCCGACAAGAACGCCCTTAAAGAAATCATTGAAAAAGCTAATCAAATGTTTGTTAGATCTATAATTGTATAATAAGCCGCAGGCCGTTTCCCGCGGCTGCCCTTGATCGTTCTCCGATAGGGCAAGATCCTCCGCCAGTTTCCTAAACACGCTTACGTCGGCGCCTCGGAAACGATAGATGGATTGCTTTTCATCGCCGACAAAAAACAAAGCGTCGCTCTTTAAATCGTTTGGCTTTGGAATGTCCGGTGAGGCGCGGTCATCGCGCTCGGCCAGTAGGTAGAGGAGCTCCTTTTGAGTTTCGTTGTCGTCTTGGAATTCATCAATCATTATCGCGCGGATATGTTTTTTGTAAAAAGCGCGCAGCTCCAGATCTTCTTTTAACAGAGCGACCGCGGCTTCCGCGATGTCGCGAAAGCCTAAGGTTCCTTCTTTGCGCTTAAGCTCCACAAAACGTTCGGCGAAAACGTCCAGCAAGGTGGAAATTGAGCGATGGTCATCCGCCAGGCTGAGGGTCCAGGCTAGATCCTCAAGAGCGATAGCGCTTTCTCTTATCTTGTCTATCAATATCGATAATTCAAGCAAAACCGCCTGTTTAGTATTGCTGGTAGGTTTGCTTAGAAGCTTCGGCGATTTCCTTCCCGCCAGCGTCATGGCTATACGTGCCGCCGTTTCCCAGCCTTGCGGACTATCTTCCGGGTAGGGAAAACTAAAGTTTTTCAAAGCGGCTTGGGCTTTATCGTACGTAGCGCTTTTCACGTTCTCCAGCGACAATACGGATTGGATCAGCGCATCCAACTCCGGCTTTACGCGCGCGAACTCCTTCTTGGCGAAGGCTAGCTGTTTTTCGGTATCGGCTTGATAGGCGCTTGGCCTGATTAGGCTCAATTCCTTGGTCGCGAGAGCGACAAATAAATCCTTTCTAAGACGGTCAAAGCCAAGCGAGGCGACAAGCCGCCTAAGCGCCGGCTCCGCTCGCTGTTCCATAATAAAATCAACGGCGCATTGGTCCGCCACGCTGTCCAAGCGTTTTTCGTCAACCGAGAAATTGGGCGTTATGCCAAAACGGCCGCCCGCGCCTCTGACTAAGGCGGCGCAAAACGCGTCTATCGTTGAGATGCGGGCGCGGTCAAACCGAGCCAGACCTTGGGCGCTTAAGGGCCTGGAATCAGCGGCCAAGCGGCTGTGAATACGCGTACGCATTTCGGCGGCGGCTTTTTTTGTATATGTCAGGCAGAGAATTTCATCAACGGCAAGGCCTCTCTCCGTGACCAAACGGAGATAGCGTTCAGCCAGGACAGCGGTTTTTCCCGCGCCGGCGCCGGCCGAGACGACGATATTGCTATCCGCCTCTATCGCCTTTTTTTGATAGGGATCCGCCTTCCACCCTGAATCGCTCATAACTCTTCTCCGGAAAAGACTAAACGGCAGACGTTAGCCACGGCGCAGCGGCCGCAGATAGCGGCTCGGTCAGCCGGCGAGGGCACCGCGAAAAGCGATGACGAGAGGGTTTCGGCTATATCGGCGACAGCCCGGTCAACCGCGGCTAGGGCGTCTCCATAAGCTTCGCGGGAAACCGGTAGCTTGTATTTGCCTTTTTCAGGATCGATAACGAGTTTGGCTTCGCGGTAATCCAGGGAATAATATCGGGCTCTGAAAACTTTACGTTCAGTCGTTTCCAACATTCTGATATAAGCGGCAATCTGGATATCCGCCAAGACGCCGGTATCGTCTGGCAACAAATAAGCGGAGCTAGGGGTTTTTCCCGTTTTAAAATCGATAACGCTTAATCCCTCGTTGGATTCCAATACCGCGTCGGCGCGGCCCTCTAAAACTAAGCCGTTTTCGGGATAGGGGAGGCTTAGCCACATTTCCGCCGCCACGACGCGAGCGGCGTCCAGACGTTCGGCATCTTCCTCCACATACGCTTCCACCGAGGCTAATACCCGTCCGCGCAACATGGCGTATACCGATTCCTGGAAGGCGCCCTCGTTTTCGGCTTTTTCCTTAAGCGCGGCGTCGGTTTCTTCCGCCAAAAAGCGGCGGTATCTATCCATTTGGTCTATCCGGAAACGTCCAGGCGCTTCGCTTTGTAAACGCAGAAAGAAGCGCTCTAAAACCCGATGGTACAGCTCCCCTAGTTCGCGTTGGTCTACCGTGGCGATCTCGGTGGTTTTTTCGCTGATAGCGAGGCCCCGCTTTAACAGCCAGGCAAAGGGGCAAGAGGCGTGCTCGTTTAAGTCCGATGGCGAAACGCTATTCGCCTCTCCCCGTGTCAACACGCTTCTAATAGCGTCACGTAGGACAGGGTCGCGTAAGCCCCGCCGCCTAAGGTCTAGCCGTTCGCCGTCTACGACCGCCGACCGCGCTTTCGCCTGTCTCTGGATGGCGGTAGGCGCGAGCGTTTCGGCCTTTTCCTTTATTTCGCTTTGGCGATTAAGCGTAAGGGCTGTTTCGTAGCGCCAGGGATCAAGCGCCGCCCTGGCCGGCTTAACCGGGCCGATTAACGAGGCCAGAAGCTTAGCGTGCGCTTGAGCCGGCCCGGCAAAGGAATTCTCGGCGGCCGTGAATACCACCGAAGCGCCTGAAAGCGCGTAGGCGTCTAGAAAGGCGGCGGAAAGGTCGCGTTCGGCTCCATTCAGCCGCGGACGCAGGTCTTCCCGTATAAAAGCGAAGGGGTCGGCTCGTACGGATACCGCTTCTTGGGTGGCGTTAAGCACGAGATGAACAGGTGGCGCTATACCCGCCGTCACACGGTATTCGTAAAAACGTATTCCCGGCTCACGGCTTTGGAAGACATAGGGTACAGAACGTAAGTGATGAATAAACAAAGAGAAAGGATCGCCTATCGCTAAACCTGGCAAGCTGTCAAAGCTGTCCGCCAAATGGTTTAGTTCCTCAATCGCCCTGGAGAGTAATAGATCGAATTCGTCTTCCATCGCGCTTTCGTCAAAGAATTCCGTTTTAAAAATCATGAGACGCCGTGTCAGTTCGTGAAAGTCCGCCGCGGTCAACAAGTCGCTTATATGGCGTTTTAGTTTTGAGTAAAAACGGCGGATCTCCGTAAAACTATTTTGGGTGGAACGAGCCGACGCGCGGTCTAAACTAGCTAGCCACACATCCACGCCGCGGCCATCCTCCTCAAAACCAGCCACGCAACGGTATTTTAAGCCAAAATCGATAAGGGCCTCGATCGGCAAAGCGGCCCGCCAGGGAAAGGCGCGGTCCAGAAGCAGGTTTTTGATGGCCCGGTAGGACCACTTTTCATCGCGGCAGGCGGCGAGAGCGGTGAATAAACGGCCAACGCCGCGCTCCGATAAAGCCTGGCCGAAGCGACAGTCTAGGGTGATATCCCGTAAGCGGAAAGCCGTTGAAAGGTGAAAAGCCAGCTCCGCCGCGTTTGGCGCCGATATAACGATATCGTCCGGGCGCAACCCTTCCTGGTCAACCAGCCGACGCACGGTTTCCACCGCGTAGCTTATTTCCTCATCGCCTGTCGTGAAACGAAGCAGGCCGCCGCTTTCGCCTAAGCTGTCAACGCGGACAAGGCCTGGGTCCCGCGCTAGAGAGTCCAGCGGCAGGATTTCGACGTTGGCCGCTTTTTCTAGTTCGTCGCTGTATTCCGGCCAGTCCTCAGCCAGTTCAGGGAAGAATAATAGCCAATTCGCGCCGAGCGCTTGGAAGGCCGTTCTTTCCCAAGCCGGCTCAAAAAGCCGGTAACGGTCTAAAAAAGCCCCATAGCGTTCGCGTATAGTCAGCCAATCGGCAAGGACCGCTTTAACGGTTTCCGCACTACCGTCTTCTGCTTTTTCGGAAGGCATGGTTTCCGCTCGGCGCGCTAAAGATTCTAGGGATGGCAAGGCTTTCGCCAGAGGGCCGATATAGGCAGCGTAGTTTGCCGCGTAGCTAGGCCGTATATATTCTTGGAGCAGGGGCTGGCCGTCTCTGGCTGAAGCCGCGTTTTCGGCTAGTAGAGCGGCGGCGAATAGAGAACGGATAACGGCGTCCGCCGGCGTTCTTTCGCCTCGGTCCGCCGTCATGGCGGCGGCCTTAAACGCGTCCCAAGCCATGAAACGGTCAAGATCAACGGCGCCCACGTCATGAATGGCTTCCGCCGCGTATTCCGCCCAAAAAACGGCGGCAACGCTGGATGGAAAAACGAAACGAACTGAGCGCTCGGGCAATGCGGACATGATGCGTTCTTTTATAGTTAACGCTTGTTTCATAGCGATTCTCAGTTTATCATATACCTTCCATCGCGTCGCTCCTCCTTATTGTTTAAGGGGGTTTTTGCGTCGAATCGCCCAAATGGTCGGTATCGACAGTTTGGGCGATTTGTTTTTATTGGTTTTAGGGTAACGAAATCTTTCTTTTCGTTATTTATCGCCAAGGTAACGAGATATCCATTATGTCAAATATTATTTATTTTTGATATTAAAGGATAATGGCATGGTATTTGCTAGTTATTAAGGCTAGGCATTTATTTTTGAGCGAGGCTGCAATTGATTGGTAAAGCGGGGTCAACGAAAGGCGAAAAAAGGTCGATATTCGAAAGGATGGGCTTGTGCCCATTGATCAACGCCCAAAGGATGTTCGGCATGATCGACCGCAATATGGCAGCTCTTATCGTTTTATTGACGCTATCCGTATCGGTGGCCTTCGCTGGGGCTAAGCAGGATACCTTTGAGCGCGAACCGGCGACCGGACTTCAGAACTGGGAGCATAATTTCGATATCAGCGCCAGTACACCGGGGATTTACAATATCGTTGTGGAAAGCAAGGATGCCGCCGGCAATACCGTGGCGACCGCGCCGATCAATGTGTATGTGGACCCCGCTTCCGATTTGCCGATCGCTACCATCGCCAATCCGCTGGACGGTATGCGGGTTGGCGGCGATTTTAACATAGTCGGCACCTGCGTTGATGATGACGGGGTGGGCGCCGTTAAGCTGAAAGTTGATGACGGCGAATGGATGGATGTTGAGGGGACCGAATTCTGGTCCTATTTTATGAAAAGCGACAATATAGAGGACGGACGCCGTCAATTGACGGTGTATGGGATCGATATAAACGGTCTCGCCGGTCCCGAGAAAACGCTTGCCTTTGATATGGACAGGCGTAAACCGGTAGCTACCGTCAGCTCGCATTCAGCGGGGCAGTTGGTATCGGGCCGCGTCGTGCTTCGCGGTACTATTTTTGACGCCAACAGTGTGGTTGACGCCGAATACTCGCTGGATGAGGGCGCGACCTTTGAGCCCGCCGCCGGCAAATTTGACGAGAAGACCGGTCTACGGCCCTTCACCGCCAATATCGATACGACTATTCTCGCCGACGGGCCAACGTCCATCCTAATCCGAGCGACAGACGGCGTCGGTTCCGTGGGCATCACCCCCTTCATGATGGTGGTTGATAACACCAAACCCGTGGTGGAGCTGGTTTCGCCTGGTCCGGACGATACCGTGGACGGCAATTTTACGCTCTTCGGTATCGCCCGCGACGATGTAGGGCTGGAAGCTCTTAGCTGGTCCATTGGGGATATAGGCGGCGAGATCGATATTTCCTTAAAAATTGGGGACCCCTATTGGACGGTTCCGGTTTCCCTAACGCCGAAATCCAAGGATCTGAATCTGGTGATCAGCGCTATAGATAAAATTAAAAACCGCACCGATCTTCGTGTACGGCTTAAAGTGGATTTGGAGAAGGATAAGCCCACGACTACGCTAATTGAGCCCAGCGCTGACGCCAAAACCGACGCTTCTACCTTGCTGTCTGGTTTTGCGCGTGACGATGAGGGCGTGGCGGCTATAGAATATTGGTGGGATACGGCGCTTAAGGACGCTCAGCGGGTAGAAACCAGCGGTTCTTTCGCCTTGGAAATCCCGGTTCCCGGTACCGGCAAGAGGACTCTTAATGTACGCGCGATCGATATAGCTGGGACCGTAGGGCCTACGGTTAAAACGATTCTGGAGGATAGGGGCGAAAAGCCGCTCGTCGTTCTGGAGGAAGTGCTCTACGGGCCGTCCGGCAAGGACCAAAAAACGGAAGCCTTCGCTCCGGGTATGGAAATAGTGCCTGACGCCAAGGCGCAAATAAAGGCGACGGTGAGCGGCGGCTCGCGGTTTGCCGAATTCCGCTGGCAGCTAGGCACTGTATCCGGGCTGATTAAACCAAGCGCCGCGCTTTCGCAAACGGTGACTATACCAGTTCCCGATACTGGTCCTTATGGAAATCTTGACTTAAGAATAGAGGCCGTGGATGTCCACGGCCGTTCCGCTATAGACCTAAGTTATATTTATGTTACGAATTATTCAAAAGTGCGGGGGGAGCCCGCTTTTGTGTTTTATGACGAGCGTTTAGACGATGAAGGTTTTATACGATTCGGCTCCTTGCCGGCCCGGCCTTTGGAAGGCCGTTTTGTCGGTGCTGAGCTCGCGTCCGTAAGAATTGAACCGCCCACGGAAAATTTTACCGTTAGCTTTGACGGTTCTCTTGTTAGCGTTAGCGTGATTGACCAAGCCGTCAGCGGTCCGCATCGCGTTATCGCGGTGACCAGCCGAGGGCATGAATTCGTATCCGAACCAATGACCTTTGTGGCCGATGTTATGGGTCCCGAGTTAAGCTTGGACGCTATTCACGGCGGCTTGGTTGGTAACGCTATGGTTATAGCCGGACGCGCTTATGACCCCTCAGGGCTGGCTAAGGGCTCGTACGTCATTTATGACAACGAGGGCGCGGAAGCGCGCGTCGGTATACTGGATTTTTCCGAAACCGAGGGCCGTTTTGAGAGTTCCGTGGATCTCACTGGCGTCAAGGATGGGGCTTTGCGGGCTATTATACAGGCCGAAGACGTTGGCGGGAATATAAGTTCCGTTACTCTCTGCGTTTATAAAGACACGACAGCGCCGGATGTGGAATTCGTCTCCCCTGGCTTGGATGCGGCTAGCGTAATTATCGCTGGTTTTGTAAGAGATGCCGGCGGCGTCGCCAAGATAGAATACGCGCCGGACGGCGATAATTTTATGGCCGTTGATGGCTCGGATTATTTTTCTTTCAAGGTTAATGTCGCTATGGCGGTGAAAGCCCGGCTTCGTGTTAGCGACCTAAAGGGCAATCAGCGCGTTATGCCGATTCCCGGTTTTATGGATTCCCTAAGCGGCCAAAACGCCGCGTCGGACTATGTCAGAAGCGACGATCCAAAAGCGACGCCGTCAGTTTTGGTCGTTTATCCGAAGCCGGAAACCGTGGCCGGCTTAACCAGCCTGCTGGTTTTCCGCGTGGATTCGCCGCGTGGAATTATCGGGCTGTCATGGAAATTCGGATCTCAAAGCGGCGAATTATCGCCCAGTGAATTGGTTCCCTTGGACCCCCTGTCTTCTATAGATCTTGGCGGTTCTTTTATCGCTAGTGTCTCGGTAAAGGATTACCAAAGCAGGGCGGGTTCGGTATCCGCCAGCGTATCGCTTAAGGACGCCGCCGGTAAGAGCGCTTCCGCTTCGGCGAAATTCTCAATGGATCCCGCTCTCTCTCTGCCAACGCTCAGCCTAATCGAACCGAAGGAAGGAGAAGTATTAACGTCGTCGGTGACGGCGCTGTTTTCCGCGGCCGCTCCCTCTGGTTTATCGGCTTATCGCATCGTTCTTGACGCCGAGGAAGCTGTCATAACGGAAAGCGCTGGGGCTTATGTTTGGACGCGGACCGGTTTGGCCGCTGGGTCTCATAGTCTTGTCGTCAGCGCTTTGGATAAAACCGGCCGTGAATCGGCGCCGCAAAAACGGACCTTCAAGGTGGTGGGTGATCCGCCGGCGATAGAGTTGCAAGCGCTCAGCGATAAGGAAAGCTCCGCCGCTTTCAAGCCGGGCGAAGCCTATATAGTGAACAATACCAAGCTTGAGGGCTTGATTTTAGCGCCGAACGGCGTCGCCTCCGTGGAAGCGCTTATCGGCGGGCGACCAGCCGTTAAAGCATCCTTAAAAAAGAATAGCAACACCGAGTCCGTTTTTTCCGTTCCCTTGCCAGCGGACCTACTCTATGACAGGGTGAATTTTACCATCCAAGCGAAGGATACTACCGGAAATATCGTGGAACGCCGCTCTTTCTTCTATAGAGTGGCTCCGGCCGCCGAAGCCTATGACCAGGAAGGCGTTTACGGCGTTGACGAGCGGATTTATCCCGAAGCCGCCTCAGATAAAGCGGACCTTGTCATGTTGACCGACGATTCCTGGCTGCGTTTCCGCTTCAACGGGCGGCCTATAGACAGCGTATTGGTGGAGCCGGTTACTGACGCTATCGAAATTGTGGTAGAGGGAAAGATCATCAATATAAAACCGGCCACTGAGCGGATCACCCTGCCGACCACGGTAACCGTGCTGACCGCCGACGGCGATCAATTCGTGTACGGTAAAGCGGTGTATGTAGTGGATCGCTCGGATCCGCTTATCGTTTTGGAAACTGAGGTTTCTGACGGCTGGTTTAAGGACTATGTTCCGATAGACGCCAGGTTATCAGACGCAAACGGAATCGCTGAAGGTCAATATAGTCTAAATGGTTCTGAATGGCGCCAAATTACCTTTGACTCTATAGAAGAAGATCGCTATTCCGGCGTGATCAAATTGGAAGTTCCGGATGGCGGCGTTCTCGCTAGGTTCCGCGTTCTTGATATAGCCGGCCGCGAAACGACCTTGGTTAAAGCCTTCAATAAGGATACTGAAGCGCCGCGCGGGGCTATCGTCGTGCCGCGGCTTACGGATAAGGTGAACGGCCGCGTAACGGTGGCTAGCCTTTTCCGCGATAATGGTGCCTTGGTATCGCTGGAATATTCGGCGGATGGCGGCGCTAACTGGGAAGCGGCGGAAGCTGGTTCGGCCTTAAGCAGATCCGCTGATTTTTCCAAGCCCGCGGCCGAGGAAGGGCTAGTCGGCGCGACCGACCACGTGCGTTTCCGCGCCACGGATAAGGCGGGCAATGTCAGCGAGCTCATGCCCGGTTTCGCCGTTGATACCGAGGTGGATAAACCGGCTACCCTGATCCAGCTGCCTGAGGAAAATGAGGTTCAGCGTATCGATTTTACTATTTCAGGCGCCGTCTTTGACGATGACGCCGTGGCCGCCTTGCATTATAAAATTGATGAAGGGGAATGGCGGAACTATCCGATAGATGGAAACAGTTTCAATATCCCGGTTTTCCTGGAAGAGACCGGCGATAACGAACATGTGGTCTACGCGTACGCTGAGGATATTTATGGGGTTCTTGGCAATCAAGTGGAGCGCCGTTATCGGATTTCCAAAGCTCAGCCGGTAGCGGAGGTCTTGACGCCTTCCTTGGATACGACTGTAAGCGGCGTTATCGATATTACCGGTTCAGCCAGCGACGCCAATGGCGTAGCCAGTCTGGCTTTGTCCTTTGATAACGCGGTTACTTTCCATAATACCATTGGCGCCGAGGAATGGGGCTATCGTTTTGATACCACCATCATCAAAGACGGCCTCCATTCCATCTATATCCGGCCGTATGATAAGTACGAAACCGAAGGTTTTTACGCCAGTCTTATCTCCGTTGACAACACACCGCCGGAAGTCATGTTGGACCTGCCTTTGGACGGCGCCTTTGTGGATAAATATCTAGTGTTAAGCGGTCGCGTGTCGGACAGCCGGGCTCTGGAGTCCGTGGAAGCCGTGGTTTTCCCGCGCGGCGAAGTGTCTTTGGAAAGCCGCTTTGATTTGGGCTTGGATCCTATTGTCCAAGATATGTTGGATTTAAGCGGGTATCCGGATGGCGAGTACGGCGTTAAGATTATCGCCGTTGATAAGGCCGGCAACACCGCGATATCTAGCCGTGACTTTACCCTAAAAGCGGGCTGGCTAGAGGAAAAAGTTATTATCGCGGCCCCGGTGCGCGGTGAGCGTATCAATGCCTTGTTCCGCGTTCAGGGCAAGGTTCAAGCCGGCGTTTTGCCTAGCTCGGTATCTATCTACTTGGATGG
>CAZJJK010000063.1:0-18221 GCA_964546285.1 uncultured Treponema sp.
GGAGAGAAGCTGCCTAAATACGCCGTCGCTTGATCGGTTCAGGAGGAAAACAGCGTAAAACAAAGCTTTGGGACACTAGGGTAAAGATTACTATGGCTTCCTTAAATCAGCCAATCCGGCTTATACTCCAACTCGCCGTAACACGACAAACTGTCTTATATAATATTAAAGCGGCGTGAGCGGAAAAATAAGGAACGGCGGAAAGCGATGAAGTATTTCTTACCGCTATGCTTCGCGGCGGCGGTTGTAATTTGTGTTCTATTATTTTTAAAACCAGCTTGGTTTTTTCGTTATGAGGGCGACAAGACTCCCATCGCTAAAATAATCACACCGCAAGTTGAGATTGCGAAAAACAATGAAAGCGATGAAGCCGTAATGGAACGCCGCGCTTACGAGGACGCTAATCTACCTAAGATAGCGCCAGGTAATGGCGAAATAACAGTAGCTGTATTAACCGCCAATATGGATGAGGATCCGCTTGAGGAACAAGTAATCGCTTATCGTATAGCTGACGGGGAAGACAGCGCTATACATATCTCATATATCGATTTTAACGATGAAAAAGGCTTGTATGAGCGCGTTTGGGCGGATAAAAGCTCCGCTACGCGCCCCAGAACGTTCAGTTTATACGCTAAGGATTTAGTCGGTGACCGTAGTGTTTGCGTAATAGCAGGCGGAATGAACGATGAAGGCGAGCAGACAATGACGGTTTTTCGGAAAGCTGTAAACACCGCTTATGGAGCGAGTTTATCAAAAATAGCGGATTTACATACCGATGGTTCTATCGTGGTATCCGAAAGCGAACGTAGTCAGGCATATCATCTTGGATTGACGGAAGGCGACAGTTTTAATATTGCCACCTATGGACGCGACTTTGAATCCGGAAATTTACTGGACCAGATAGAAACGGTCTACAGCTATGATCCAGCGAGCGGTCGATATGAGCGGATGGGGGTATCTAGAATCCCAGGTATCCAAATAGAGCAACGCCGCGTACGTGAATTACTGAGTGGCACGCCAGCCAATTTTGAACGTTTTTTGGATGGCTTGTGGACTTTCTCGCCTAGCGCTGGCCAGAGCGCGGCCCAGCGTTTTCTACACTTTGATCCAAACCGCCGCGAAGTGATTTTTTACTCGGATGACACCCAGGAAGTTTATTCTTGGCAAAATTCCAGCGCGACTCGTTATGGCTTATACATCACGACTCAAAACGTTTCCGTTACGACACTTAGACGTCTTATCGATATAGAGCTAGCTTCCATTGATACCATTAAACTGAAGGTTTTTGAGGATGTGCGTTTAAAAATCGGCGTTGGCGGCTTATGGGATGGTAGCTATAAAAAACTATCGCCGCGTTTGAGTGAACAACGCCCTGAAACGATCAAAGGAAGAATAAACGCGCGCTATGAAGGTAGTCTTGGGGTTCTTGTTTTTAACGAATCAGGCGAATATAGCTTAACAAGCAACGCTGGAAGCCAAAATGGCCTTTACGCTTTTTATACGCTGTTAGACCATGAATATCTAGAATTACGTCCCTTGACTGGAGCTTCCGAGCGTACAAGCTATGAGCTACACCGAGAAAAAACGGAAGCATCAGGCGAACTCATAATACTTAGAGCGGTAAAACTAGGGGCGTCAGGCGTTACCGAACTGTTGGAAGCGGAAGCGCGCTTTACTCGAATAGAGGAAACGCCTCCAAACCCAGCTCCTTAAGAGCGAAAAGCGTTTCGTCGCTTGATTTGCCAGCGTATACCACGACAGCGCTATACGCTTCACCATCAATAGACCTTTTTTCTGTATCCGCGCGAAAGCCCTGTTTCTGAAGCCGATCCACCAACTCGGAAGCGTTTGACAAAAGCCGGAACAAGCCGACCTGTAGCTTGATTTCGCTATTTGAATCGGGAATTTCTGAATATGTACTTGTAATAAATGAAGATACGACTTTCGCTTCGCCGCCAAGCACCGAGCGAGTCGCTTCAACAAAAGCACTCCGCCCTGGATGGAGTAGGAGTAAAGGCGTCAGCGCTTCAGTCGTACCGGAAGAAGGACTGAGAGCCCTGGCTTCCGGGCTATTTGGATACTGAGCCATCAAACGCTTAAGCGCGGTCTCACTGCCGTCCAAGCGATAACGCAGATAGAGCAAAACCGGTTCTAAATCAGGCCCCGACTCAATCGTTTTATCGTTTTCAGAGGATGTTAGAACACGCTCATCGGTATTAACCACATCATCAGTGTTAAATTGTTTCCCGCGGACAGTCGCGACTAATAAGGATAAACGAGACGCCTCTGTTTTAATAGAATCAGACCGTCCGGTTTGTAGAACCGTTCTTAAGTCAGCGTCGGCCCTATCAAAATCCCCACACAGAATAAGGCAACGGGCTGAGCGTAATAGAGCTGAATCGTCCCGTTCCCCGGACGCGGCGAAAGCGGCTTCCCGCCATGCGGCCGCGGCGGTTCCATAATCCAAGGACAATTCATAAAGACAAGCTAGATCGATATAAGCCCTTCTCTTTGCCTCTCCGCGTTCCGTTTGGGCGGTTGCCTCAGCTTCTCCGACCACTGTTTTATAGTCCAAGCCAATTTGGGCTTCTTCGACTTCTTGGGTTTCCGTTGTATCCGGCTCCGCCCAGACGAAACCGGAAAAACCCAAAAACACGAGCGCTAAGGCTAGGCGCTTAATCAATCCCAAATTCAGGCTCATCCACTTCCGCTTTTTGATCAGTGTTAGGATCTTTTTTTGACCGGCCACTTCGTCGTTTTTTCGCGGGAACCTTATCGTACACGGCATTTTCCATAGACTCGGTTCTAGGAGGACTTTTATGCCGCCTAAAGAACGCGGCTGGCAGGGCTATGATCATACCGGCGCAAAACGATGCCAACACGGTTAAAAATACTGGTACAGCGTGAAAGGTATAAAAACCAAAAGACACGTCACAAGCGTTCTTTAGATTTAGTCCGATAAAAATCGTGATGAGGACAATGAGTATTATGAAGGGCAGGCTTCGCCATGACACTGGACAACCTCCTTAGCCCGAAAGGTATTTCCCCGAAGCGCTAGTAAATCCACGGTAGTGAAAGAACCAAGCAGCTCCGGTTTTCCGGGAAAAACGACCATTTCATCGCGCTCGGTACGCGCCAATAACTCCGCTGAGTTTTTGCGTGAATAAGTTTCCACCAGCACTTCCGCTCTCTGACCAAGCCTTTCTTTCATCGCTTCCTTGGTATGCGCGGTTTGAAGAGCTATCACTCTGGCGAGCCGTTCCTTCTTAATCGCGTCTGGTATACGGTCAGGCAAAGAGTAAGCCGCGGTCCCTTCCCTTGGATTGTAGTGATACATATACGCGTAAAGAAAACGAACACGTTTCATTAAGTCCAAAGTTTGGTCCACATCATCTTCCGTTTCGCCGGGAAAACCTATAAGTATATCGGTTGAAAGAGATACATCCGGTAGAGCCGTTCTTATATTATCGACTAAACGAAGATAATCGTCACGGGTATAGCGGCGATTCATCGCGTTAAGAACGCGATCAGAGCCATGTTGAACACAGAGGTGAATATGACGGCATAAATTACGATGATCGCGCATAACCGCGATTAAGCGAGGCGAGAAATCCTTAGGGTGACTGGATAAAAATCGTATCCACCGTATTGTCTTAGCCCGTTCGGCCACCGCCGCTAAAATATCCGGAAAATCAATAACGCCAGCCTCGTCATCCCATCGATATGAATTCACATTCTGGCCAAGCAGAGTTATTTCTCTAACTCCCTGTTCTTCTAGTATATCGATCTCGGCCATAATTGAACTGGGCTGTCTGGACAGTTCGCGGCCACGGACATAGGGGACGATACAATAGGTGCAAAAATTGTTACAGCCGTGCATTATCGGCACAAAGCTACGAAAACTACCGCTTTCCAAGTGCGATGAGGCAAAAGAAAAAACCGGTTTTTCCCCATCATCCACATAGGGGCGGCCGTTTTCCAGCGCTTCCAGGATAGCCGGAAAGCGGGCTCGCTCCGACGTGCCTAACACATAATCCACCGGGGACTCCGCGGCACTAAGCTGGTCATGGAGCCTCTCGGCCATACAGCCAACGACAAGCAGCGTAAAGTTTCGACGCTTTCTTTTTGCCGCGTAATGAGCTATGCGGCCTAAAGCACGGGTTTCAGCGGTTGCTCTAACGGAACAGGTGTTGATTAAGACGAGATCGGCCTCATCGGGGTCGGCGGCTGGAGACCAACGACGCTCAACCAAGATCAACTCATAGGCGGCGGATTCCGCCCTATTCATTTGACAGCCGTAAGTCTCCACAAAATAACGCATAACTTTCCGCTTAGGAGCGGCTCTTCAGCCCCTTAAAGAATTTTATACCATTCCAAAGTCCCATTCCAAAAAGGCCAATGGTGGCGAGACCCAGAAGGGGACCGGCCAAGCCGGAGAGGAAGGGTATTTTGGACAGCAAAGCCAAAGCTCCCGCCGCGGCTACGATAAAACCGCTTCGTTTTTCACTTGCCTCCTTGGATGTAGCCGCGGCTAAACCAATAAGGGCAACTACGGCGCCGGCCGCGATGCCAAAAACCGAAGGCAAGGCGCCAAGCACCAATAAACCGATTCCGCCGGCAAGCCCGCCGACAGCCGCGACGCCCTGCTTTGTGAGCGTCCTTTGGGGTACTAGGTCATTCATCGACTCGCTCCTTCACGCGGACCGTATTCAGCGTACGCGAACGCGCTATGATTATGGATGCTCTCGAAATTCTCCGCTTTTACCGAAAAACGGGGAAAACGATTGAGCGATCGGATTCCAATATACACATCGCGCACGACATCTTCAACGAACTTCGGATTATCATAGGCTTGTTCGGTCACAAATTTCTCATCTTCGCGCTTAAGCAGGGTATAGACCGGGCTGGAGGCGGCGCCTTCCACTAAGGCGATAAGATCCTCTATCCAAAAAAAAGGACCAAGCTTAACTTCCGCCGTAACCAGACCGCGTTGGTTGTGTGCGCCCCGCTGGCTGATAGCCTTGGAACAGGGACACACCGTTTGCACGGGAACGGCGACCGAAACAAAAAAATCTCTCTGACCGGCTTGGACTTCCGCCTCATAACGACAATCATAAGACAGAGAGCTAACCAACCCGGATACTGGAGCCGATTTATCGATAAAGTAGGGAAAGGAGATGCTGCCATAGGCGGCTTTCGCGTCCAAGGAAGCCCTGATTTCCTCAAGCATTTCCAGGCAACGCGGCATGGACAGGTCGTTCCTATGCCGTTGAAAAGCCTCAATAAAGCGGCTCATGTGAGTTCCCTTAAAATGGCGCGGCAGATCGGCGTAAAGATCAACCACCGCTTGCGTATGCTGGGTGCCTCGGTCTTTATCTAGAACAACGATAGGATAGCGAACCCCCTTGACGCCAACCTTGGCTAAAGGAACATCTCGCTCATCCACTTGGTTTTGAACATCAACCATCGGCTTATACCCGTTCCGCGGCTTCTACCACATTTCGGAGTAGCATAGCTATGGTCATAGGCCCCACCCCGCCAGGCACCGGAGTGATGAAAGACGCCTTCTCCTTAACGGCGGTGAAATCGACATCGCCAACCAGACGGTAGCCTTTTTTGGACAGAGGGTCCGGCACCCTGTTTACGCCAACATCGATAATGGCGACGCCGTCCTTTACCATATCGGCGGTAATTAAGCCGGGGCGGCCAACAGCGGCGATAAGGATATCGGCGGAACGAGTATGAGAGGGAAGGTTTTCGGTGCCAGTGTGGCAAAGGGTAACGGTAGCGTTGACATCGCGGCGGACCAACAGGGAAGCTAGCGGCTTTCCTACGATATTGGACCGTCCAACTATAACGGCATGAGCCCCGTTTGTACGGATGTTTGTTTCCTTAAGCAAGGAAATTACTCCGTTTGGCGTACAGGGGAGAAACCCTGGCCGGCCAAGCACCAAATTACCCACGGAAACCGCGCAAAAGCCGTCCACATCCTTAACCGGATCAATAGCTTCCACAATACGCGCTTCACGGATATGGCTAGGAAGGGGCAACTGAACTAAAATTCCATGTACATCGGGATCGGCGTTAAGCCGGGCGATTAGGGCTAAAAGCTCATCCTCGGACGTATCGGCTTTTAGGCGATGATCACGACCCATCATGCCGCTCGCCGCCAAGGCCTTTTCTTTACCGGCGACATAGGACAGCGAGGCGGGATCCTCTCCAACCAAAACGACCGCCAAACAGGGTATAATGCCGCGCAAGCGTAGTTTCGCGCACCGTTCAGCGGCTTCAGACCTGATTTTCGCCGCGACAGTCTTGCCATCTATAGTAATCGCCGACATAAGCCCTCCTTAGCGCGGCGGTAACCGTGAGGACCGTCACGTTGTTAGTATCGTTGTACCACGCGGCTGGAATCGGGGACAAGTCCACGGAAAGCGCGTTTCGCTTAAACCTGTCGTATGCCTTGTCAGAAAGACCTGGCATAGGGTATCGTTGGGGCCGCTTGTCCGAGCCGCGCTCGGCCGTTTTCGGTTATCTTTAGGTTCCGATCCGCGCCGATAACGCAAAAACCGGTTCAGGAGTTTTTAATGATACGATCAGCCGGGATCTTAAGTTTTTTGTTAGCTACCTTTATTAGCTGCTTTACCCTTTACGCTCAAGCCGCGGAAGTCGGCGGCGCTCAAGACGGCAAGCCGGAAACGGCACGGGTGCCATCTCTGGAAGAAAGCGATGAGCTGATAATAATCAGAGATGAAGAAGCGATCACGGCGCCGAGCGTGTACAATCCTGGTGATCAAACTTTTGGTGTCGATTTAGGGCTCACCTTTCCTCTGTTTTTTATTAGTCCCGATGGGTCAGCCTTAGCCAATAAGATAAAGCTTGGCGGCTGCGGTATGCTTAGCTATGATTATTACCTAACGGAGAATTTCGCTTTAGGCGGGGAATTCGGCGGCATGTTCGCTCCCACCGTAGGCGGGAATATGTTGTATATTATGCCCTTTGGTCTCCGCGCTACCTGGCAATTTATCAACGGGTCCTTTGAATTCCCACTTTCTCTACTGATTGGGACCGCCTCTCAAAGCTACTTAACTTCCAATTATTTTGGCTTATTCGTAAAGCCCGCGGTCTCCGCCTATTGGCGTTTTAATCCCGATTGGTCGTTCGGCGCCGCCGCGGCATGGTGGTGGGTTCCCCAGTGGGCTGAGGATAATAAATCCTCTTACGGCAATATCCTGCAAATCACGCTTGGTACACGTTACCATTTCTGAGGACGGTATATGAAGACTTATATGAATAAGAACGGCCATCAGGCGTCTATCCTTGGCTTTTCGCTTCTTGGGCTAGTCGCCGCGTCTCTATTTTTAGCGGGCTGCGATCAAAGCCCGATTTTTTACAATATTTCTTTGGAAGAACCGCGAAAAACCGCCATCGTCGACGGTACGCCTTCAACGCCGGTCGTATTCTCCGGTAAGTTGTGGATCGCTAATGGGAAACTATACTCTAAAAGCGCCGCCGGATCTTGGACGGAAAGCGCCCCGAACAACGCGTCAAACTACGGTAAAATCCGTGAATTAGCGGCCACCAGCGTCAGATTGCACGCTCTGGCTTTTTCTGGCGACACCTTAACTACTCGCCTCTTTTATACCGATGATGGCCTTTCCTGGAGCTCGGTCGTCGCGACAAACGTTACCCTTGAAACCATATTTTCCGCCAATAACGCCTTGTTCGTTGGCGGCCGGAGCGAGACTACCTCCAGCATTTACTATTTATCAGGTAACAATTTAGTACAGATAGCCTCCGCTGACGGCACTAGTTGCGCTCTGGTCGGCGCGGCCTATGACGGGAGCGCTTATTATTTAGCTACGGTAGGCGCCGGGATTTACAGAGGAACGGATCTTACTACGCCTGATTTCACTCTCGCCGCCGCTCCGACTACGCTCGCTTGGGCAAACGCTCGGCTCAACGGTATATGCTCCATTGGCGGCGATATCCTCGCTGTTGGCCGCGGCTCAAAGCTTGTGTATAAACGGGCGGCTGACAGCGTTTTCAGCGCCGCCGACCTTGGCGTAAACGCCAGCGGCGCCCTAGCGCTCTGGGATTCTTCGCTTATAGACCTAACTGACGCTGATACCGATACAAACCCGGATTTGCTTTTAATAGGCGTCGCCGATGAAAGCAACGGACTTTACGGGTACAGGGAGTTGGCCTTGAGCGCGGGGCTCTTGCCCGCGACCTTCAGCTTCGTTTCTCCCGGCATCGCCGCTGCGACCAGCGTCTCCAATGCCGATAGCTTCAAAGCGACGCTTGGCCTTGTTCCCGTGGTCCATCTTTATCAACACGACAATGGTCAGCTCTACGCGTCTACCTACCAAAAGGGTTTGTGGCTATACGATGGCTCACGCTGGAACACGGAAGAGTAGACAGCGACCTTGGACGAGCTGTTCGCGGCCGCCGAGGGCTTAAACCGTTCCAGCGCGCCCTTAGCCGACAGAATGCGGCCACAAAGCTTGGACGAAATAGTCGGCCAAGACCATATCGTGGGATCTGGGCGCTTGTTGCGGCGCTCAATTCAAGCCGACCGCCTATCCAGCGTTTTGTTTTACGGCCCGCCTGGTAGCGGCAAAACTAGTCTAGCCCGGGTTATCGCCAAAAGCACAAAAGCCCAATTTGAAAGTTTCAACGCCGTTTTAACCGGGGTTAAGGAAGTGCGGGAAGCGATAACCCGCGCCGATGAGCGTCGTCGGCTGTATGGGCGTCGAACCATCCTTTTTGTTGATGAGGTTCATCGCTGGAACAAGGCTCAGCAGGACGCTCTTCTCCCTTGGGTAGAGAACGGAACCGTGATTCTTATCGGCGCCACGACCGAAAACCCCTTTTTTGAAGTCAACAAAGCCCTTGTCAGCCGTAGTCGCGTATTTCATCTTACCAGCCTAAGCCAGGCTAATCTGATGATGGCCGCCCGCCGCGCCATCAGCGACATTGAACGCGGTTATGGGAAATATCGGGTGGAATTTGAGACTGGAGCGCTAGAACACCTGGTGGATGTGGCTAACGGCGATGCCAGAAGCTTGCTCAACGCCGTGGAACTGGCGGTGGAAAGTTCCGTGGAACGCTGGCCGCCGCCTGAGGGCTCGCGTATTTATATCGATCTACACGCGGCTGAAGAAAGCATTCAACGTAAAGCCCTGCTCTATGATCGCGACGGGGATTATCACTTTGACACTATCAGCGCGTTCATTAAAAGCCTGCGCGGCAGCGACCCTGACGCCGCTCTATACTGGCTGGCGAAAATGGTACGGGCCGGCGAAGACCCCTCTTATATCTTTCGCCGTATGCTGGTATCCGCCAGTGAGGACATCGGGCTAGCCGACCCTAACGCCATCGTCGTGGTTTCTTCCTGCGCCGCCGCTTTTGACCGCTTAGGCTTTCCAGAGGGGAATTTCCCACTCGCCGAAGCAGCCCTCTATCTAGCGACCGCGCCTAAATCCAATACGGCGCTGGCTTTTTTTGACGCCGCGAAAGAAGTTGAGAAGGAAGACGCGGCGGTTCCCAATCATCTGCGTGATTCCAGCCGAGACGCCGAGGCTTTCGGCCACGGCGCGGGATATATCTATCCTCATGCGTACCGCGACCATTGGGCGGCCCAGCAATACCTCCCTAAAGCTTTGAGCGGCAAGACTTTCTATAACCCGTCCATCATGGGCTATGAAGGCCGCCTGCGCGACGAAATACTTCGCAAACGCGAAATTCAACTAGCCGTCATTTTGGATGAGGATAGTAGTGAAGCCGAGGTCTTAAGCTATAGAGCCCTCAACGGGCGCGATGAATGGCTACGTCGGCTTGATTCCAGCCGCGGCGCTCTATTTTTAGCGGATCGAGACGCTATTTTCGCCGCCTCAACGCTTGCCCGACACCACCGTCTATTAATCGCCGGCGCGGACGACGGCCTTCTGCTCTGGGAGGCGGTACGGCGGGTGCCGGAGGGCCTGGTTCTAGGCCTAACACGCTCCGAAGCGGCGAAAAGCAAGCTAGAGCGCTATGCCGCCACCTTGGACGAACTGGAACGGCCTCTGCTGTCTGTCATCGATAGCGATGATGACATCGGTCTGCCAAAGCCCAAAACCGCTGAAGCCTTATCTGGAACTTCCGTTTTTGACCGCTTATTAGCCAGAGGAAGCTGGAAACGGGTACCAAGCGATCGGACCGCCTTCTTCACCGCCTTAGCCGAACGCGCCGATGAGCTTTTAGCGGCGGACGGCGCCGCCATAGTATTGTTGTTTCCGCCGGCTTTAGGGGAACGCCTCTCCCGTGTTTTAGAGCGTGAAAGCGGCGCTCCATGGAAAGGCTTGGGGCGCTTGAAGGAAGCGGAGGAAGCTTTCTTCAGCGGCGCTACGCCAACTGGTGAAGGCGCGTTAAACGCCATGGCAAGCGGCTTGGCCTGGACAGCGGAAGAATACGCGGCTGCTTTTAGGAAACGCGGTTTTTCCTGTGTCCTTACCGAAAGAAGAAATGAAGACAAACGCCTTGTAAGCGCGGCTGAGCTGGAACGTTGGTTTGATACGGAAAAATCCGCTTGGGGAAAAGCTATCGCCTCTAGTTTAGGCTCAGAGGCTTTCGCCAACTTGCATGATATACTGTTTTCTATCATAAGCCGTGGGCCGATAAGCTGGATAAGCCACGGCGTTCTTTTAGAGGCGAAAAAACCGCTATAAGGAAGTGAGATATGAGGAGAAAGGCTTTTATAATGCGCTTGAATCCGGGTATGGCAGCGGAATATCGCAAACGACATGATGAAATTTGGCCAGAACTAAAGGCGGAACTGGGTAAGGCCGGCGTTTACAATTACAGCATCTACCTTGATCGTCAATCCAATACCCTTTTCGCTTACCAAGAACTCGCCGATGACGCCGACGACGAGGAGCTTCCCAACGCTCCAGTCGTAAAGCGCTGGTGGCATATGATGAAGGATATTATGGCGACCAATCCTGATGAATCGCCTGAGAGCGAAACCTTGGAAGAAGTCTTTCACCTGGATTAGCGCGAAAGCCGATTTTTACGAAAAAGCGCTTTAAGCCCTTTCAAAAATGAGCACTTTTAAAACGCCCCATAAGACCATCAGTTTTTGCCGTCAGTATTCACGAAGCGGCGATTTCCGTTCATACTGTCCCTATGAGTTTAAGAGAATTGACAAAGCTATCACGCCGCTATGGCGCGGACGGTCGGTATGTGGCCGGGGGCGGCGGAAACAGCTCGTGGAAAAATGAAGATCAGCTCTATATAAAACGGTCCGGTATCGCTTTAGCCGACATAACGGAGGAAGGTTTCGTAAAGATGGAGCGCAAAAAACTCGCTTCCATTTGGGGAAAAACCTATCCTGAATCAAACGAGGAAAGAGAGAGCTTGGTTTTAGCCGATCTTATGGCAGCCCGGTCAAGCGGCGAGGAAAACAAGAGACCGAGCGTGGAAACCTTGCTTCATGAACTTCTGCCCTACCCCTTCGTGGTCCACACTCACCCAGCCCTGGTTAACGGCCTTTGCTGTTCGCTTGACGGCGAAAAAGCCGCCCGCGCCTTATTCGGCGATAAATTTATCTGGATACCTTCCATTGACCCCGGCTATGTCTTGGCTTTAGCCGTCAAGGAAGCGTCGGCCTTATTCCATTCACGTTATGGCCGCGACGCCGCGATAATCTTTCTCCAAAATCATGGCATCTTTGTCGCCGCGGACACGCCTATGGGTATTGATGAGGTTTATGAAGAAGTAATGGGCGCTATCGCGAACAAGGTTTCGCGTGAGCCGGATAGGGGAAACGCGCTGACTGAATTTGGTGATTCAAAGGAGCTTGGGGAAGTTCTTGCTCGTCTGGCTGGGAAAAACGGAACAAGCGCCTTGGGCACAAAAGATAAGGCCTTTGTTTTTTTTAGGCGCGATAAAGAAATAGCTCGATTTTGCTCCGATAGGGCCACCTTTGCCCCGTTGACGTCGGCCTTTACCCCTGACCATATAGTCTACGCGGGGCCAGCTCCGCTCTTTATTGACGCGGGGGAGCGGCCATCGGCCGGAACCGCCGTAGCGCTTATAGAGCGAGCTTGGCTGGACTATAATGCCCAACACGGCGTTCCGCCAAAAATAGCGGCAGTCCGCGGCCTTGGTGTTTTCGGCATCGGTTTGAACGCGAAAAGCGCTACCCTAGCCCTGGACTTGTTTTCTGACAGCATTAAGGTGGCTATCTACGCGGAAGCCTTTGGGGGGCCTCTATTCATGACGCCGGAACGTATCGCCTTCATCACTGGCTGGGAAGTAGAACACTACCGTTCCGCGATTTTAAGCGAATAAAGGGGATCAGTATGAAACGATCAAAGAACGACATCATGGAAGCTTACGAAAAAGCTAAAGCCATCTACGCCGCTTTGGGCGTGGACAGCGACAAAGCGATGAGCGCCGCGGCTAGTATACCGCTATCCATCCAATGCTGGCAGGGCGATGATGTCATCGGGTTTGAAAGCTCCAGCCTTTCGGGCGGGGGGATACTCGCTACCGGGAATTATCCAGGAAGGGCGCGAAACGGTGACGAGCTTAGGGCCGATGCCGAATTCGCTTTTAGCCTAATCCCCGGCGCTAAACGTTTCAACATCCACGCCATGTACGCTGAAACCAAGGGTAAACGGGTGAAGCGCGACAGCCTGGAGCCGGAGCATTTTAAAGCATGGATAGCTTGGGCGAAACGTCTTGGCATTGGGTTAGACTTCAATCCATCTTTCTTTTCCCATCCTATGGCCGATTCCGGCTATACCCTATCCAGTTCTAACGCCTCAATCCGCTCATTTTGGATACGACACGGCAAGGCGTCTCGCGCGATAGCCGCCGCGTTTGGCGACGAGCTAGGTAGCCCCGCGGTCAACAATATTTGGATTCCGGACGGTTCTAAAGATCTGCCCGCTGACAGGGCAACGCCCCGCGCGCGCCTTTGTGAGGCCTTAGACGAAATACTAGCTCAAACCTATCCCGCTAAAACGCTGAAGGACAGCGTGGAATCGAAATTATTCGGCATTGGTAGCGAGGCGTATGTTACGGGCTCCTACGACTTTTATGTGGCCTACGCCAGCAAGCGCGGTCTCCGGCTCTGTCTTGATATGGGCCATTTCCATCCTACCGAGAATGTAGCCGATAAAATATCGGCCCTGCTCGTGTTTCTTCCCGGCCTTTTGCTCCATGTCAGCCGCGGTGTGCGCTGGGATTCCGATCATGTCCCGCTTTATTCCGATGAGGTACGCGAACTCTGCCATGAGCTTATCCGCCAAAACGCTCTGCCGCGTATCGATATCGCTTTGGATTTCTTTGACGCCTCAATCAACCGTTTGGCCGCGTGGACACTGGGAGCCAGGTCTGTAAAAAAAGCTCTGTTGGAGGCGCTTTTAGAGCCAATCGGCCTTATTCAGGAAGCCGAGAACAACGGTCGCTTACATGAGCGTTTAGCCCTGATGGAGGAAGCTAAGACGCTCCCCCTTACGGCGGTTTGGGATCGATATTGTCTGGATCAAAATGTGCCTCTTAGCGTCGATTGGCTGGAAGATATCGCCGCTTATGAAGCTAAAATCCTTCGAGCTCGCTAATGACTATCTGGCTGGCTTCCGGAAACGCGCATAAAAAACGGGAAGTCCAACAGATTTTCCAAGCCCAGCTTATCCGCTCGCCGGACGAGTTGGGCCTTGACTTTAACCCGGAAGAAACCGGGCAAAGTTTTCTGGAAAACGCCCTAATCAAGGCCCGCGCCCTCTTCGCCTTGGTGCGCGAACCTGTACTCGCCGATGATTCCGGGCTCTGCGTTGACGCCTTGGACGGCAGGCCGGGCCTTTTCTCAGCGCGCTACGGCGCTGAAAATGGCCAAAAGCTGGATATGGCCGAAAGAAACCGGCTACTTTTAGCCGAATTGGGCGACGCTGACAACAGACGCGCGCGTTTTATCTGCTCTATGGTTTTATTGCTATCCTCCAGTCGGTTTTACGCTGTTCAAGAAAGCCTTGAAGGGCTCCTGATAAAGGAAAGCCGCGGGAAGGGCGGTTTTGGCTATGATCCCATCGTTTATCTACCGGAATACGGCTGTACGGTCGCGGAACTGGACGAAAATACGAAAAACACTATAAGTCATAGGGGAAAGGCTGGTGCGGCCATCGCCGCCATGATCGCGGCTCCGCGTAACACGTAGTTTTGGCAGAAATTCAATTATCAAAGCTTCGAGACACTATGCGGCTATTGCGCGGACGCCGCCGCTCCGGCTACGATAGCGGTAGCGGCTGACGCCGCCAAACGGAGGTTACGCATGAACATGATCTTCTTAGGACCGCCGGGCGCCGGAAAGGGGACCTTGGCGGCTAAGGCCGTGGAAAGCCTCAGCGTACCGCATATATCCACCGGCGCTATTTTCCGCGCGGCCATAGCGGCGAAAAGCCCCTTAGGTTTAAAGGTCAAGACCATTATCGAATCAGGGAAACTGGTTGACGATGAAACGACGACAGCCTTGGTCAAAGAGCGTTTGGACCAAGCCGATGCTAAAAACGGCTATATCCTGGACGGCTTTCCCCGAACCATCCCTCAGGCTGAAGCTTTAGCCGCGTTCGCGAATATAAACTTAGCGGTAAATTTCGATATTCCCGATGAGGCGGTACTGGAACGCTTATCAGGCAGACGCGTCTGCCGGTCCTGCGGTGCCAATTTCCACATCAGCTTTCTCAAACCCAAACGCGAGGGCATCTGCGATAAGTGCGGCGGCGAGCTGTATATCCGTGACGACGACAAGAGCGAGGCCGTGCGAAAACGTCTTGACGTGTACCGCGCTCAAACCGCGCCACTGATTTCTTTTTATCGCGATAAGGGGCTGCTCCGCGATGTAGACGCCAGGCCGTCAGTGGATCAGGTTCTGGATAGCTTTTTGGCCTTACTTAAAAATGCAAGCCGCTAGCAAGCGGCTTTCTAAAGACGCGGCGCGTTAGCGGATAAGCAGGTCGCGCCAAATTTACGAGGAAGGCGTTTCCCTATATTTTCTCGGCGTTCTCTCTTCCGGGTATTCGGCGCAATGAGCGCGGAGGGTCGCGGCCATGCCGGACAATTCGCGTTCCCGCGCTAGGCGAGTTTTAAGGTGATGGCCCCATAAAAAATTATCGCAAAAATAATAAAAAAAGCGCCGCGCACGGGTTTCCCAGAATTCAGGCGGCTGATAGCGGCCTAAAAGCTCCAAGAATTTTACGCCCAGCTCTAATAGGTCGATAGTTTCGTACGGATAGAGCTTCCCAGCCTTGATATAACGAGCCGCTTGAAACAGCCACGGCGACCGAACGGCCCCACGCCCTACCATAACCCCGCCGGGAAGCGCCGCGGCCCTCGCTATGGCGTCTTCCGCCGTTTCCACATCGCCATTACCGATTACCGGAATAGACAGGCCGCGGCCTAAGTCGGAAACACGTTTCCAGCGGGCGCGCGACTTGAGTTTTTGCCCAGAGGTCCGTGGATGAAGGGCGATCGCGTCAACGCCAGCGGCTTCTAAGCCTTCGCAGAAGTGGACTAAACGTTCGGGATCATCAGCTTCGCCTAATCTAAGCTTAACGCTTAAGCGGCCCGAAACCACAGACCTAAGCCTGGTAAGCAAACGCCAGGCCGCTTCCGGTACCGACATCCAGGCGACGCCGCCACCGGAACGGACTATTTCTGGGGCGGAGCAGCCCATGTTTATATCAATCCCGGCGGCGCGACCATTCAGCAACGACGCTCCCTTAACGATAAGATCGGCGTCGCCGCCCACTATCTGGTAAACAAGCCGAGAGGGATCCGGCAGGGGATCGGTATAATAAGCTTCAAAGCGGCCGCCGCCGCTCAAGGCTCCCGCGGCGATCATTTCCGTATAATAAAGGTCGCAGCCGCCGAAAACGGCTAATAGTTCCCGAAAAGCGCGATGACTTAAAGTAGCCATCGGCGCCAATATCAGAGGGCTATCCATAGCTTCATCATAGACAAAAAAAGAAGGAAATGAAATTGCTGCGCCTTCTTGAACTATCCTCTCCCATCTAGTATAACAGTTGGAAGGAGTACGCCGGATGATTGCTAAAAGCGATATGCCAGCCATCAATGATAAGTCGCCCGACGGGAAAAAACCCGACGGATCGTCCTATCGCGTTCTCATCATCGACGATTCCATGTTTATCGCCAAACAACTGGGCCAAATTCTTACATCGGAAGGCTTTGAAATTGTCGGTACCGCTTCTGACGGCATTCAAGGCATAGAAAAATTTAAAGAATTACACCCGCATGTGGATCTTGTGACCATGGATATAACCATGCCGCTGATGGATGGGGTTTCCTGTCTTGAACGTATCCTAGCCTTTGACAAAAACGCCACCGTCATCATGGTCAGTGCGCTTGGAAAAGAAGACGTTGTCAAGAAATCTCTCTTAATTGGCGCTAAAAGCTATATTGTTAAGCCGCTGGATCGCAAAAAAGTTTTGGAAAGGGTTGTCGCCGTCCTGAAACGTTAAAACAGCGGACAAGCCTTATTCGCCAATGAGCGTTCCATCAAAGAGGCGCCGATGAAAAGCTACGCTATAGCGGATTCTGTATATTGTCTTCATGCCGATATAGAAACCAAAGACCGTTTTGAAGGCATCTGGCCCCTACCCTATGGGGTATCGCTAAACTCGTACCTTGTCCGCGGAGAAAAAATCGCGCTGATAGACCTGGTCGGCGACTGGACGAACGCCCCTACACAAGTGGCTGACCAACTCGCCTCTCTAGGCCTGAGCTGGACTGATATCGATTTTCTCGTGCTTAATCATTTGGAAGGCGACCATACCGGTTGGCTGGCCGCTTTCCGCACCCTGGCGCCTCGGGCTGAACTTATAACGACGGCTAAGGGCGCGGCTTTGGTCGCTTCTTTCTATAAAATCACCGACAGAGTGCGCTCGTTGAAAACCGGCGATTCGTTAGATCTAGGCGGCGGCCGTTCCATCCATTTTATTGAGGCGCCAAATCTACACTGGCCGGAAACCATGGTAAGCTGGGAAGCGCTTTCCGGCACCCTTTTCAGTTGTGACGCCTTTGGGTCCTTTGGTAAACTGGGCGACCGCGTGTTTGATGATCAATTTAGCGCTGAGGAACTTCGTTTTTTTGAAAAGGAAACTCTTCGTTATTATTCCAATATCGTGGCTTCCTTTTCGCCCTTTGTCGAAAAAGCGCTTACAAAATTAGCTGACTTAAAAATAAAATGCGTCGCGCCCAGCCATGGCATCGTTTGGCGAAAAAATCCTCAAAAAATCATCGAGCTGTATCTAAAATACGCCCGCTATATGGAAGGCCCGGCGGAACCAAAAATCGCGGTGCTGTGGGGGTCGATGTATGGAAACACCAAACGCGGTCTGGACGCGGTGATACGCGGCATAGAAGCGGAAAAACTGCCTTATTCTATCCGCCGAGTCCCCGACGATGATGTGTCCTTTGTTCTTTCCGATGTGTATGAAAGCGCCGGTTTGGTTTTGGCCATGCCGACCTATGAATACGCCATGTTCCCGCCTATGGCCTACGCGCTGGATATTCTTAAGCGTAAGCATGTCAGAGGTAAAACTGTTCTCCGTATCGGCAGCTGGGGCTGGGTCGGCGGCGCTAAAAAGGAATACGAGGCCGCTTTAGAAGGCCGAAACTGGACCAACCTTGAAAGCGAGGAATGGGCCGGCGCTCCTGACGCGGAAAAACTCGCCGCCCTGGAAGCGAAAGGCCGCTCGTTGGCTAAAATCATCAAGACCGCGGCCGCCCAAAACGGAGGGACAAGTCCGACGGCTAGCGAAAAAGCCGAAGGCTGAACATGTCCGCATGAGAATAGAAATTTTATCCGCCAGTCTGGAAAACCATGTAGAGCTGCGCTATGACCGTTCGTCAGGACCAGGCGGTCAAAACGTTAATAAGAGCTCCACCAAGGTACGCGCTCGTATCGATCTCGCCGCGCTGGAAGGGCTCTCGGCCGCGGAGGCACAAAGGGTTCGCCAACTCTTGGCCAAGCGGATAGATGCCGATGGCGGTCTATATGTGGCGGTAGACGAAGAAAGAATTAGATCGATCAATCAAACTATCGCGGTAAACCGTTTATTGGCCTTAATCATTAAAGCCGCCAAACTTCCCAAAACAAGAATCGCCACCAAGCCAAGCGCGGCGGAGCGCGAGCGGCGGCTAAAAAAGAAAAA
>CAZJJK010000064.1:0-10500 GCA_964546285.1 uncultured Treponema sp.
CCGTTGGCTATGAAAAACCACAGTTGGACTTTGCAACAAAATTGACAGCAGTACAAAAGGATAAGCGTTCTTTTTGAAGCAGCTCAGCTATATTTATTTTTTCCCTTTACTTGTCGCGGCTTCCCCCATAGAGTAAGTGACTGGGGGAAAATGATGACGGAGTGGATAAGAGGCCTAACGGAAGCGTCAGCGGGATCGGTGGATTATGACGAAAGGCGTTTGCGTCGCTACGAAACTTACTTAAGCGATAAGATTGAACACGGTGGACTACAAGCCGCTAGTTATCTCATGGCTAGGCGCGGAAAAATTTTCGCTTGGGCTAGCGCTGGCCGCTTAGTCTATGATGACCCGGCTCGTCCGCTACTGCCGGATTCCATTAAGAGCATCGCGTCTATCAGCAAGGTTTTTACCGCTACGGCTATTATGCGCCTTGTGGAAGATGGCACGCTCTGGCTTGAGCAGCCCGTTAAGACCCTTATTAAAGAATTCGATACGCCAATGCATGGTAAAATCAATCTTTGGCATCTTTTAACCCATACCTCCGGTCTTCGCGCGGACGGCGGTTACTTTGCCGAGCCATATCCAGAAGATAGATGGGAGGCGTTTGGCCGTGACGATTGGATAAAGGCCGCGGTTTTATCAGGCCCCCTCCAAAGCGAGCCAGGTTCTCAATGGAGTTATTGTTCCGCCGCCTTTATGGTATTGGCGGAAATCGTCAGTCGAGTTTCAGGCAGCCACTTTAACGATTTTATTCAGGAGGAGCTGGCTAAGCCGCTTGGCCTCAAGCATAGTTTTATAGAAGTCCCAGAGGCGCTAAGACAGACGGTGTGCGTAAGCGAGGCTTGGCAGCGTGAACAACTTAGTCATAGCGCCGATCGTATTGGCGCGCCCAACGGGGGCGGCGGAGTATTTTCTACCCTGTATGACCTTTATCGGCTTGGCCAATGCTACTTAAACCTAGGCGAATTAGACGGCACCCGTTTGCTCGGTAAAAAGACGGTTCAGGAAATGACGCGCGATCAGCTGGACCCAGCGACCCCGGCCTTCCATTGGGGAAAACGCTGTAAACACTACCGTCAAGGTCTTTGCTGGGAATTCTACGCCGATGGCCCTACCGTTGGACCGGCGACCTATAATCATGAAGGTTGGGGTTGGTGCGCCCTATTTATCGATCCGGTGGAGGACTTCGTTTATATCCATTTCCTAGCTGAACCTAAGGAATGGGACCCGGAACTGATGGTTTCGCCGCGCACTATAGCTTTTTCCGGTTTGTGCTGAAAATAGCTATAAAGCGGGAATAAGTCATAAGTCCATTGCCACGCAAAACGCTTGGCTGACCCAGGCCGGTTGGAATGTTTCCATCTCGGTCAGCCAGCGCGCCCTTGGCCGGCGCTTCGTCTCTTCCAGCGCCGTCATTGTCTGCGGCTTTTTCTGATTAAGACGCGGCGAGGCGGCCGCCTATATACGGCGTCGCCTGACGGGCTAAAAGGGAAACTGGGGAATACAAAGCTTCGGAGCACTAGGTAGGAGCTTCCATAGCGATCGCGTCCATATTATTTTGCTTCGTAAAACCGCAATCCATCGCCATCAAAAACATAGGGCAGGAAACGCTCCAAACGGGCGTAAACGGTATTATGCGCGTTTTTGGAAAGCGAGGTCCGAAAGGGTTCAGGGTCACAAGAATTATGGGGAAATAGATCCCAGTGACAGGGTACGGTATAGCGCGGCGATATAGAAGCGGCTAAGCGAGACGCGTCCCAATGAGACAAATTGCCATACCCAGCATTGACGCATACCGCCATAACATCCGGTCCGCTAGCGTCTTCCGGCAGCCCGGCGCGCACGGAAGCGGCGACTAATCCAGGCAGCTGATCGCACCAGGCGGTATCCCCGGTATTATAAAAACTAGCCGAGCCAAATCTGAGTAAAAACCCGATATGGTTAAGATCGCTACCGTCGGTGGGTAAAGCATAGGTAGCCCAGATAAGCAAGTCCGGCGCCGCTTGGAAGGCCTCGCTTGCATGGATAAGGTGCAGGCGCTTAGCCGGCCAACCAGCCTCGCGTGCCACAGCCGCGGCTTGAAAGGGAGCGATCAAGCTGGCTCGGCTATGCGGCGCCAAACGCGATAAGGTTTCCGGGTCCGCATGGTCGCAATGGGAGTGCGTCAACAGAACAAAATCCACGTCCAAATCCTCAGGTTCAAAGGGGGGCGGATATAGACGGCTCCGCTCAACGCGCTCTTTAGTAAGCCCCCGTGTAGCGCACCAATCGCTTAAATAGGGATCTATAGCCACAACCAGCCCCCCTGGGCTTTTAAGGACAAAAGAATTCTGACCAAGGAACCACATAACAAAGCCATTTTGAGGAACGTCAGCGGTACGAAAATCGCGAGCCGTTAAGGATGGATTCATTGTCCTAGTATATAACTTAATGGCGCAAACGGCGAATTTTTATCGGAACCCATTTCATTTTTTGGGCTTCCGCGCTAGGCTGATGGCTATGGGGATAATATATTACGATATAGCCGCCATCCTGGTAGTGTCCCTTACACTCTTATTCTTTTACGGGAAAAGACATCTCTTTACAAGTTCCAGTCGCTTCTTTGGTATGCTCTTAACGCTGAGCCTAGCCTCCGCCATTTTTGACATACTCAGCGTTATAACTGATTGGAATGCCCAGGCGTATTCGTTACCAACCCTATACGCCATCAACATGGCCTATTATTTTTTTCATACCGCTCAACCTATAGTTTATTGCCTATTCCTGTTCGCGATTATAGGCAAGCTCCCTAGACTAAAGCGTCATAATCTTTTTTTGCTGTCCTTGCCTTGGTTGGCGATAGTCGCCATCATCGCCTTTACGCCGCTTAGCGACTGGGCTTTTTACTTTGACGCTAGTAATCGCTATGTAAGAGGCCCAGCCTTAATTCTGGTATATATAATGGCCTTTTTTTACGCGTCTATCGGCTTGGGTACTCTTTTTCGTTATCGTCATTCTATTTCGCGAGATATACGTTTTACCGTTTTCCTTTTCGCGCCTTTCTCCATCATTCCGGTGGTGTTGCAGTATTTTTGGCCGGAACTCTTGATCCAGAATTTTGGCCTAGCTATCACTGAATTGATCGTCCTCCTAACAATGCAGGACTCAGGCAGATTCATTGATCAGACCAGCGGTTTCTTTAATAGAGATGGCTTAGCCGCGCAATTTGACGAACTTTTACAGAAACAACGCGGCCTTCTTATTTTTTTAGTCGCCTTGGAGAACACGGAATTTCTGCGTCACGCTTTAGGGTCGGAATCTTTAAGCGCTTTGGACTGGGAAGTAGGGCGGAGACTGTTCGGTTACCCTCGGCCTGGCCGTTTCGCCGCCCAGCTTGGGGTCGGCAATTTCGCCTTGGTTTTGGTTGACGCGACAGCCGATCGCGCGGCGGCGGAACAAGAAAATTTGCTCGGCAATCTCAAAGACAAATGGATCATTAGAGGCCGCCCCATCATCGTTTCAGCCAGAGTCTGCGCGATACGTATACCCGATGACACAAAAGATTTTCAGCGGATACTTCAAGCCCAGCGCCGCCTCAATGCCCTGCGATGGCCTTATCCCAATAAAGAGATCCTTGGTTTAAATGATTTGGCTCTGGGAGATTCAGGCCGAACGGCGGAGCTAACCCAAGCCATCAGGCGGGCTTTAATAGCGGACGGACTGAAAATTCAAATCCAACCCATTGTTAACGCGGAAAGAAAAATCGTTTCGGGCGAAATTTTATTACGCTTGAACGATGAGCGGCTCGGCCGCGTACCTCCAGACGAGTTTATCCCTATCGCCGAGCGCAATGACAGCATCTACCGCTTAGGCGACTTCGTCTTTGAATCGGCCTTCTCCCTTATGCGCTTATTACGTGATGAAACCCTAGCGATCGATCATTTAGCGATAAACCTATCGCCTGTGCAATGTTTGCGTCATGATTTTGTTGGTTCCCTGCTCAGCGCTATCGCTCGGTTTGGACTTAAACCTTCGGATTTTCAGTTGGAGATTACGGAAACCGCGGCGTATTCATCACCCTCAGTCATGAAACGAAACGTGGAAGCCTTAAGGGCGGCGGGCTTTGTCATCGCGGTTGATGATTTTGGCAGCGGACATTCTAATATCGCGAATCTTATTGAGTTGCCTTTCGATATCATTAAGCTGGACCGAGGCCTTATAATGACTATGACCGATTGTAAGCGCGGACTGCTGACAGCGGAAACCTTGGCTTTTATGTTCTCTAACATGAGTGTCGCTATGATCGCGGAAGGCGTGGAAACGGAAGAGCAATTCGCCTTACTTAAGGCGAAGGGCGTCACTCTATTCCAAGGCTTCCTTTTCAGCAAACCACTGGATCCGAGCGCGTTTATTCAAAAATTCAAAACCGGAACCGCGCTATGCTGATAGTCGAATTTGACCTTATCGCGACTATTATGACGATTGTTCTCCTCTATTTGTTTCATGCCCGAAAGAAAACAACGGATGAAACTAATCGGCGCTTTACCTATTTAGCATGGGCCTGCCTGGGCAGCGCGGTTTTCGGCGCCGCGAGTACCCTTGTTATAAACTACACGCACACTCAAGGCCTAATCGCTATAAGCCTAAGCTCCATCCGGTTTTTATTCTATTTCAGCGTGCCCGCGTTGGCCGTTTTTTATACGATGACCGTAGCCTTACGCTGGCCGGAACAGCGGATTCCTCGTTTTGCGCTAATCGTTCCTTGGCTGGTATCGGTCTTGCTTATCTTGACCAATCCATGGACCAATTGGGTTGTCTATATCGATATATACAATACAGTTCGTGAAGGCGCCGGACTTATCGCTATCCGGGCTCTCGCCATGGTGTATTTAGTAATCATTTTAGCTCTGGCCCTTTCAAAAAAATCCTCATTATCTTTGGTCCAAAGGTTATCGTTTTTATCGGTACTGGTTTTTCCCGTTTTAGCCTTTGTTATTCAGATTTTCCATCCGGTCTTTGCTCTTGACGGGTTCGCCGCTTCCTTTACTCTACTGTTCGTACTCCTTTCAATACAGGATACCGGGCTCTTAATAGATGGAGGCACGGGACTTTATAATCGTGAAGCGTTTTTAGTCTATCTACGTCAGACCTTTAAGAAGAAACGTATTTTCTCCGTGATTATCGTGCACGCCCCGGAGTTCGCGAATCTTCCCGAATTTATTGATAACCGCGCGTTAAGTTGCGCTACTCGGCAATTTAGTGGCTGGTTGTCAACAACCGCGGGGAAAGGGGCTATCTGTTGCTCTCTAGAAGACGGTTTATTCGCTCTAATCATACCCGCCGATAAGGCTGATAATGCCGCGGAATCTATACTTGATAAATCCGGAAACGTCTGGAATTGCGATGGAATAAACCTGGAAATCCCTTTCCGGCTCGCGGTGCTTTACTGTCCCAGCGAGGCCGAGAATACGGCGGAAGTGTTGGATCGAATTGAACAGCTTGCGGCGATGCCGGCTCAAATAGGTGCTCATCGGCGTATCCCCACCAGTTCCTTTACCCCGGGAAAACAGCAACGCTCCGCCGCTATCTCTTTCGCGCTTCGCGGCCTGCTTAGCGGTCACGATCTATGTATACGTTATCAGCCGGTATATTCCTTATCGGACAAGAAAATAATCGCTCTGGAAGCGCTGCTGGGCCTCAGACTGGATGATGGAGAATGGGTAGGGCAAAGCGAAATTCTAGCGATCGCCGAAAGGCTCGGTTTAGCCCGCGATCTTTCCGCCCTCTATTTTGAACAGGCCTGTATGTGGTACGCGTCAAGCGGCGTCGCGGCAAAGGGCGTACGCAATCTGGAGCTTCGCCTTGTCCCGGCGCGCTGTATGGAACCGGGCTGGCCAGACGCCATGCTTCTTGGCCTTCACGCCGCCGGTATGAAAGCTGAAAATCTTTGCTTGGAACTGACTGAAACGGCGGTCGCGAACCTTGGCGGTAATATCGAAAAAGATATGCTTTATTTGACGGAGAAAGGAGTCGCCTTCGCCTTGGATGACTATGGTTCGGGTTATACCGATTTAGGGCGCATTCTTCACTTGCCCTTCCGCTCAATAAAACTTGACAAACGGATCGTACAAGCGGGTTTAAGCGATAAAAAGGGGCGAAAGTTATTGGATGGTTCTATAGCCCTTTTTAGCCATCTGGGTCATGCCATAGTCGCCGAAGGCGTGGAGACAGCGGAACAAGCGCTTAGCCTTTCCTCAATGGGCTGCGGTTACTTACAGGGTTATTATTTTGGCGGTCCAATGGAAGCTAAGGCTATTTTAGCGCGATTGGGTTAAGAGCCAGAATATCGATATTGGCTTTTAAACGGCAAAAACAAATTCGGGTAGCCCTGATCGCGGCAATAGTGACCTTTGGTTCTTTAGGCCATTAGACGCTTAGGGCTTGCGGTTAATACCGCTTTGGAATAGCAAAACTTGCTTTTACCGCTTTGACCAACATAATTGAAAAAGCTGGTTATTATTCGCGCGGTGGCATATTTGCCTTCCGTGACACGGATTGATAGGGAGCCTGTGTATGACGCGACGCTATATTGTTACAGAATATAAAGATGCCGCCCCAGAGACTCAGGAAGTGTATAACGATTATATGAGGACTACAGGGGATAGCTCTGTACCCCTCTGGCTTAAAAGTCTAGGGCATAGCCCCGCCCTGACGCGGGCGTATTGGGAAAGAGCCAAAGGAACGCTCTTCAGCGGAGCCTTGCCCCTGCCGCTAAAAGAAATGATTGTGTTTATCGTGTCCGCCAAACATGGCGCCCGCTATTGCTCAGCCTGCCACGCCCAAAACGTGCTAAGCTTAGATAAAGCTTTATGTTTTGAAGATTTGCAGTCTTTTCTAAAGTCAGACAAGGGTTCTAAGCTGCCGGTCTATTACGAAAAAGTCGCTCAATTCGTATCCAAAACCGCGATCAATCCAAATTGCCTCAGCGATGAGGATTTTGAGGAACTTATGGACGAAGGTTTTACCAAGGAAGAAATATGCGAAATCGTGGCGGTGATCGATCTAGCTTCTATGTTCAATGTGTACACTAGTTCGTTGCGTATAGATTTAGACCCGGAATATAGAGCCATTATCTAGCGCGGATACAGGATAGTAAGGCAGACTCATGGGTGGCGATCCTAGTTCTGAGTGGAAAGAAAGAACGGCTCAACAACTGGTTTGTTATGAGGCTTTATTTGAGCTGCTGGACCAGATCCAACCGCTTGAAGAAATATCGGCGATCTGCGGGCTTGTGGCAAAAGAATGGAAGTATTTCGCTAATGTCGCTTGCTGGCGCCTAGTAATTCCAAACGACGAAGCATTCTTAGTCATAGACGGCTATAGGGGTGAAGCCCATATAGTGGACAGCGCTACCCTGTCTCCTTGGGATTCTTACCATTTTGCCAGCCGGCTTCCAAGGCTTATCCAATTTGGAAAGCCGGAGGAAGGCCCCAAACCGCCGGAACATTTATCGGGTACGGGCATTTCGGAAATACAAGTCTTACCGATTATCCGTATGGACCGCTGTATTGGCGTATTAAGCGTCGCCGCTCGGCATGCTCCTTTCAGCGAATTGGATTTCAAGTTTATACGTATTTTTGGCAATCACTTCGCGGATAGAATCTTTGATTTGTCTTTAAGAAAACGCAGCATGGCTGTACTGATTGATAGAGCGACTCAAGACAATCTGACGGGACTTCTTAATCGTGGAACAATTCTGGAACGCCTTTCCATGTTGATGCAGCTATCCTCGCGAACGGGCGATCCTTTAAGCGTTGTGCTTGCGGATGTTGATAAATTCAAAACGATTAACGACAGCTACGGGCATCTTACCGGGGATGAGGTATTAAGGGAGCTGTCTCTGAGAATGAAAGCGCAAACGCGACAAGCGGACCAGCTTGGAAGATTTGGCGGAGAGGAATTCCTTTTTGTATTATATCCCTGCGGTTCTGAAAATGTGCTATTAGCCGCGGAGCGTTTCAGACAAGCTATTGCCGAAAAACCAGTGAGTATCACTGGCGGGAAAGAGCTCACGGTTACGATAAGCTTAGGTTGTTCGACCTTCCGTGACGGTGATATCAGGATGGAAGACATCCTAAGGCGGGCTGATCAGGCGCTGTATCGCTCAAAAGCCTCCGGCAGAAACCGGGTATGTTTTGACTAAGCGGTATCGTCCAGGGCAAATAAAAACCGGGACCGTTTAAACCCCATTCAAAAACGATCGTTTTTAAATGGGGCCTTTGTTTTATGGACTGAGGCGATCTCAAAAGTTTCAAACTATACAAATCCAACAGCGATGGCAAACGCGGTTTTATAGCTATTATATGTAGTGTATAAAAATAGACTACTTACAATAAAACCGCGAGAAGCTCTTGCGAAAGTAACCGTCTTTCGCGAGATCCTCTACTCCCTCGCTTTTTGCGGAACCTTATAGATTGTCTCGGTTTCAAAACCTTGAGCACGAGCTATGTCAACCATTTTCTGAAACAGGTCTTCATCTATCTCATGGTCTCGGGCTAGAAACCAAAGGAAATCCCTTGAGTTATTCCCAACCACGGCCCAAGAATAATTCTCGTCATCCAAACCGATAATCATATAATCGGAAACGAAAAGCTTAAAAAACTTCACTTTTAGCGCGCCAGGAACGGAGGCGTCGGGCATCCAGGCTTCGGCCTCTACCGCCGAATAGCGACCATCCAGAGTATTTTTATACCCGCTGTTAATCACCTTTACCCGACCATCTTCTCTAAAAGAATACTCCGCGGTGGCTCCTACTATGTCATCCTCAAAACTGTGTTGGTATCGGGCAATTTCATACCAACGCCCAAGATATCGTTCAAGGTCAACCTTGTCCACCAAGTCCACGGGGCCCAAGCCTTTGGGCGGGCCGGAAGCGCAAGAAGCAAAGGGAAACACCACTAAAGAAGTTAAAATTCCAAGTATCCATACGTTTTTACTCATCTTCTCTTTGATCTTCATATAAGCTCTCCTTGAATGATTGAGTTATGACAAATATAAGTCTTTATCTATTAAAAATGAACTAATACTCATAAATATTCTTATTTCTAACCGCTTTAGCTGTTCTTACCTTTCATATAGGGACTTTACCTCGCCAGCCTCTATTAGCTTGGAAAAGAAAAAGCCCTGTAAATAATCGCAGCCAAGCGCGGTAAGAGTTTCAGCTTGCTCGGCGCTCTCAACGCCCTCCGCAATAATTTTTCGATTCAGCTTTTTCAACAAGCCTATGGTTCCGTTTAATATGATCCGGCCTTTTTCGCTCTCAAAACCCGCGTGAACTATGCTTTTATCCAGCTTTATATGGCTAAACGGGAGTTGCGCGATATAACTAAGATTGGTATATCCGGATCCGTAATCGTCAAGGGCAAAGTTAAATTTGTTTTCAGATAAGAGTTTCATATTCGCGTTCATTATCGCGGGAGAATGAACGGCGGCGGTTTCCGTTATTTGGAAACAAAGATGTGACGCGTTGATCTTCCAAGCGTTACGCAACGCGAGAATTTGCGTAGCCAGATCGCTCTGCATACATTGAGCGTCCGACAGCCGTACTTGAATCTGATCAATCCTCTCATTACGCGCTACCAGAGAGGCATAAAACGCGAAGGCCGTATCGATTATCATCAAACCTAAACGCTGCGCCAAACCGACGCGCTCAGCCACACGGAAGAGCTCGCTTTGAGGAATAAAGCCGCCAGCTCCCGTTTTAAGGGACAATAAAGCCTCAACGATTACGAAGCTATTATCAGTGACCGAATATATAGGCTGATAGAGCATATCGATCAATCCAGTATGAAGCGCCGCTCGCAGCGCTTCCTCGGTTTCCGCTTCCTTCTCTCTGCCCTTCAAATTCAAGTCGGCGGGTCGTAGCACAAACGGGGCATCACGGCTTTCCGTAAAGCCTTCCATTTGTTCAAGACAGTCGAATATATCGATAACGCCCCGTATATCATCGGGACAATGAACCAAACAAAGCTTTACGGATATATCAAGCGCCGTCTCGCCGATGAGCCACGCTTTATCGCAGCGATCGACTATTCCATGTATCAATTCTTGCCGATCTTTAGCGCTAAAAGCGCTAAGGATCAAAGCGTATGACTCATTTTCCAGCGCGAAAGCGGGAACTCCCTTTCCCGCTACTTTTGATAGAGCGGCGGACAGAGCCCGAAATAGCTGGAGCAGATCTTGGATCTTGAACACCTGTCTTAGTAACGGAACATTCTGTACGCATATAAGGAGGATGTCGAACCGCGCCCCATTCTTTAAGCGCGTTTCAATATATTTTATAAATGACGCTTTATTAAATAAACCCGTATCGCCATCTATCAATTCTTTAGAATTCTGTATGGTATACAACAGCAGAAGCATTGAAACAGCGGACGCGAAACACACCAAAAGCACACGGTAAGGACTTATCAGGTTTTCCATCACGACAGCGCATAAAAACAAAGATAAGACTATCGTGTA
>CAZJJK010000064.1:10600-18074 GCA_964546285.1 uncultured Treponema sp.
GCGTAGGGCATTGAGTTATGAAATAAATAGAAAGCCATTGTCGCGGCAAGCTGGCTATTAGCGCTGAACTGATTTGGATTATTAAGAGAGAAAGAACTGATAACGCTGAATATCGAACTCCCTAAATTAAGCCATAAAATAAGTTCAAACCAAGTGCTTAATCTGTTCTTCACCCTCTTTTGATTATAAAAGATATACAGATTGATGCAGGTCAGAACCACGGCGATCGCGTCAAAGTGGATGATATACATAGCCCTAGCTATCCCGAAGCAAAGCCATAAAATTTTCCGTGGAAACCGGTTTGGAAAAATAATAGCCTTGCAGATAATCGCACCCAAGTTCCGTCATGGCGTGCGCCTGTTCCGCGCTTTCAACTCCCTCCGCCACTATTTTAATGTTCATCCGCTTAAACATAGAAACCGAACTTTCCAGCATAATCCGCCCGCTATCACTGTCAAACCATGAATAAACAATGCTGCGGTCTAGCTTTACATGACTAAATGGAAGCTCCATCAAATATTTGATATTTGAATACCCCGTTCCAAAATCATCAAGGGCAAGATAGTATCCAGCCTCAGCCAAAGCGCGTAAAGTCTGGACTAACTTCCCAGTAGTTCCGGCCGCGGCCGTTTCGGTAATTTCAAGACAAATTCGATTCGCGTCTATTCCCCTCTTTTTTGTCATGTCCATAATTTTCTTGACGATATCCGCTTGTACGCATTGGGCTACGGATAGGTTTATTTCTATAAAACCGACGCCTTTTTCCACAAGCTTTTCTTCACGCATAAAGGCGCAAACAGAGTCAAACACAAAATCCCCAATGCGGTGAATAGTTCCATTATGCTCGGAAATGGGGATAAATTCACTTGGCGAGATATAGCCCAGCTTATCATCCTTAAGACGAACAAGCGCTTCAGCGGATACCATACGATGGTCTACGGCCGAAAAAATAGGTTGATAAAAGACGCTGAACCCATTCTTTTCAAAGCCAAGGTTTATAGCCCGCTCTATCACCGCTCCCCGCTTTTTATCGGCAAGCTCTAAATCCGTGATTCCGGCTGTATAATTGTTTCTAGTCTGACCGCTTTTATTCTTGATCTGATCAAGCACTCTGAAAATTTCAGAAGGTTCGGAGCTCTCTTCCGGAACCTTAATCACGCAAAAGCGCGCGGAAAGAGTTATGGAATTTCGATCTACCAGCCATGGCCGTTTAAACCGTTCTATCAACGCGTTAATAACGCTTTGGGCTGAATAGCGCACGCTATCATACCTCAAAATAAGCGCGAATTCAGCCTCGCCCACGCGCGCCGCTATCAGGTCCGGGCCTAATTCCCTTTGAAAAAAAAACGATGTTTCATGGATGAGTTGCGCGAAATACTCCAAGCCAAAGGTTCTGCGTAAAAAAGAAACATCGGATACCGCGATTAGGGCGACGGTAAAACGCGTATGAGTTCTTAGAAAAACGCCAACTTGTTCCGCGAATCCGTTTCGGTTAAACAATCCCGTATCGCTATAAATATATGGGTCTGGGCTTTGTATGGTCAGGAGGATAAAAAGCTCGGAAATGGCGAAACCGAGACATTGAAGCAGCTGGTCTGGGTATAAATATTGGATTAAGGCGGGTATAAAAGAAACCAAAATAAAGAAAAGGACAGATCCAACAGTACGCGGAGGAAGCGCTTTTCTTGTTTTTATTACGCCCCATATCGCGTAAATTGAATAAAAAAGCCCCACTAGGTATAAAACGGGTACAAGAGAGCCATGAGAATAGACAGATAAGGAGTCATAATAAAACAGCCAGCGCGCCCAGGGATTCAGCGAGATTAAAAAGAAATTAAGCAACCAAGGAACAGAAAAAAGGATTTTAGCCACCAATGGCATACCATGGATTATGCCTGTCATAAACATGATGTAAAGGCCAAATAAAAAGGGGATGGAATTATGAAATAGATAATACAGGGAATTAATGCTTAGTAATAACGGGTAGGATGTGGATAGAGCGTTTATATTGACACAAACCCCCAGTATATCAAAAATGGCGGAAAACAAGCTCACATAGAGCAGGATGACGAAAACCAGGTTTTTTGGAGCCAGTACTTTTTTCTTGTTGTAAAAGAAAAACAGATTGAGTCCTAAGATGATGATGGCGGCTATATCGTAATAAATGGTACCCATTTGCTTTATGAACTCTAGGCTTCGCCAAGTTCGCCGTCAAGCTCATAACGGATATGATCCTTTACGCTCATACGCTGACACCGTTCCGTTCTGAATCAAGGGCGGACGAGGACAAGGAATTGACAAGATTGAAGCGCTGGCGTGGGGGGTATATACTGATTTCATGCCGTTTACAATTCTGGTAATAAACCCAGGGTCCACGTCAACAAAGGTCGGAGTGTTTCGTGATGAGACCGCGGTGTTTCTTGATTCTGTTTCGCATCCGATCACGGAACTTGAGCGTTTTGATACCGTCGCGGATCAGTTAGACTTTCGTAAAAAAACAATAATGGCCCTTCTATCCAGTAAAGTAATCGATGTAAAAGCTTTTTCTTGCGTGGTCGCCAGGGGAGGCTTGGTTCGGCCGCTACCCCATGGCACCTACCGCATAAACGAGCGAATGAAACAAGATCTCCGAACGGCCTGTTACGGCGGCCACGCCTCCAACCTTGGAGCGCTGATCGCTGACGAAATAGCCTCCGAGTTTGATATTCCGGCCTTTATCAGCGATCCGGTGGTCGTTGACGAGCTGGATGATGTTGCTCGCTTGACAGGTATAAAGGAAATTAAACGGCGCAGTATCTTTCACGCGTTGAACCAAAGGGCTGTCGCTTATCGTTACGCCAAGTCCGTCAACGCCCGCTATGATGAGCTTAGTTTAGTAGTAGCTCATTTAGGTGGAGGGGTAACGGTGGGACTCCACAAACGCGGCCGCGTCGTGGATGTCAACAACGGACTTGACGGCGACGGGCCTTTCGCCCCGGAACGAGCCGGCTCCGTGCCCGCGGGGGACCTGGTAAAACTCTGCTTTTCTAACAAATATAGCGAACACGAGCTTAGGAAATTAATAACGGGACAGGGCGGTTTTGTAAACTTGCTTGGCACTAACGATTTTCGTCAGGTGGAAAAATTGGCCGCGGAGGGTAACGCTGAAGCCGATTTGGTTTTACGCGCCTTCATTTACAATATCGCCAAAGCCATTGGAGCCTTGGCCGCGGCGGCGGACGGTCGTTTGGACGCTATTCTGATAACCGGCGGCATTGCCCGTTCCAATAGCATGACTGAGGCTCTTAAGGCGAAAATCGCATGGATGGCGCCTGTTGTTTCCTATCCCGGCGAAGGGGAGCTGGAAGCTCTGCGGGATGCCGCTCTGCGCGTCCTACAAGGCGAAGAAATAATGGTGGAGTATTAAAATGATGAAAAGCATCGACGAACTTATCGCCGCCGCTCTAGCCGTGTCCGAAAGCGCGGCCGGAGGGTCCTGCCGTATCGCGGTAGCCGCGGCTCATGATGAGGAAGTTTTAAAGGCCGTGGAGGAAGCTAGACAAGCCGGTCTCGCTTCCGCTCTGTTGATCGGCGATAAAAACGCTTTGAAACGTGTAGCCGCCGTTATTGGAGTGGACCTTTCGCATTATCAAATCATCGACGAAAGGGATACCGCTAAAGCGGCGGCCGCCGCGGTTGCCGCGGTGCGGCGGGGAGACGCGGCTTGTCTCATGAAAGGTCTTCTAGATACGTCGATTATCCTAAAAGCCGCTCTTAATAAGGAAAACGGACTCCGCGCCGGCCGACTGATCAGCCATATTAGCGTTATTGAATCGGAGTATTACCACAAGTTATTACTGATAACCGACGCCGCTATCAATATAGCGCCGCTCCTAGAGGAAAAAATCGATATTATTAGAAACGCGGTGGACTGCGCTCACGCCCTTGGCATCGAACGGCCTAAGGTAGCCCTGCTCTGCGCTGTGGAAAAACTTAATCCGGAAAAAATGCCTTGTACCGCCGAGGCCGCCATACTCACCCAAATGAACAGAAGAAATCAGATAACGGATTGCGTTATTGACGGCCCGCTCGCCTTAGACAACGCGGTTTCGGCGGAAGCGGCGCGAATTAAGAAGATAGACAGTCCGGTTGCGGGGGAAGCCGATATTCTGGTAACGCCGGATATAGAAGCCGGGAATATACTCTATAAAGCATTGGTGGATCTATGCGGCGCTCGCGCCGCGGGCCTAGTGATGGGCGCGGCGTCTCCTATTATACTGACAAGCCGCTCTGATACGGCTGAGACGAAACTCGCGTCGATAGCCCTTGCGGTACTGGCTGTAAAACGGCGAAAATAACGGGTCCGCGAAAGAAAGTCGGACTAACGCTCTTATATAACGCGAAGCCGCAAAGGGGCTTCGTTTCATTATTTATTTAGGGGGCTTTATGGCAAAGCGGGGTAAAGTTGTTATTGATCCCGAACGGTGTAAGGCGTGCTACCTCTGTGTACGCGCCTGCCCAACGGGGGTTTTAGAAGCCGGTATTGCGGCGAACAGCGCCGGCGTATATCCGCCCATCGCCAAATACATTGAAAAGTGCATCGCGTGTGGTAACTGTTATGTGGTTTGCCCGGACTCCGCCATCGAGGTGTTCGAATTAGAGGAGGGCGAAATATGAGTGAACCAAAAAAATTGATGAAGGGCAACGAGGCTATCGCCGAGGCGGCTATTCGCGCCGGTTGCCAAGCGTATTACGGATATCCCATAACGCCTCAAAACGAGCTTACCGCCTATATGGCGCGCGAAATGCTTGCGAGAGGCCGTGTTTTCATACAGGCCGAGAGCGAGGTTGCCGCGATCAATATGGTATACGGTTCGTCAGCGGCCGGAGCCCGAGCCATGACCAGTTCTTCTAGTCCAGGGGTTAGTCTTAAGCAAGAAGGCATTTCCTACGCCGCCGGCGCGGATATACCCGTAGTCTTAGCCAATGTGGTACGCGCCGGCCCCGGCTTAGGCGCTATCGCTCCAGCTCAAGGCGACTATTTCCAAGCGACCCGAGGCGGCGGCCACGGCGACTACTATTGCATTGTCCTAGCGCCCAAAAGCGTTCAGGAAGCCGCCGATCTAACCTATCTCGCCTTTGATCTAGCGGATAAGTGGCGCGTACCCGTCATCGTACTGGCTGATGGGATGATCGGCCAAATGATGGAGGGCGTCAGCTTCCCCCCGGATCGCCAAGCGGAAAGCCTACCGCCTAGGCCCTGGGCGGTAGGCGGGATGGCCGACGCCGGGCGCGAACCGATCCACATCACCTCTCTTGATTTAAGTCCAGATAGTTTTGAGAATAAGATACGGGAACGGTTCAAGCGCTACGAGGAAATCAAAAAAATCGAAACACGATATGAAGCTCTATCCTGCGGCTTGGATGATAAAACGACAGACAAAAAAGACCAGGCCCCAGCGGAAGCCGAATTGGTAATGGTAGCCTATGGCACTTCCGCCAGGGTTTGTTTAGGCGCTAAAAAGCTGGCCGAAAAAGATGGCATCAAACTGGCGCTCTTCCGGCCTATCACTCTTTGGCCCTTTCCAAGCGGGGAACTCGCGCGTATCGCCGCTAAAGGTAAACCCATACTAACCGTGGAAATGAGCATGGGTCAGCTAGTTGAGGACGTAAAATTATCCGTTCAAGGCGCGGCGCCTGTCCATTTCTTAGGCCGTTGCGGCGGTAATATACCCACGGAAGAAGAAGTATACGCCGAAGCCAAACGTATTCTGGGAGGCAAGGCATGAAAAAACTGTATGGTCATCCTAAAAGTTTGGAGAAAATCCAATCAAAATATTGCGCTGGCTGCGGCCATGGCGTTATCCATCGCGTTATTACCGAACTGATAGATGAAATGGATATCGCGGGAAAGACTATTATCACCAATCCCGTGGGTTGTTCTATTTGGGCGGATCTTTACTTTAAATTCGATTCCGTACAGCCGGCTCATGGGCGAACTCCCGCGGCGGCTACCGGGATAAAGCGCGTCCTGCCAGATCACCTGGTTATCTGTTACCAGGGTGACGGGGACCTAGCCGCTATCGGTACGGCGGAAATAATCCACGCGGCCAACCGTGGGGAAAAATTCACCGTCATTTTCGTAAACAACGCTATTTATGGCATGACAGGCGGCCAAATGGCTCCCACCACCCTTGTTGGGCAAAAAGCCGCGACCGCGCCGCTCGGTCGGGATCCAGATGTGGCCGGCATGGGTTATCCTATACGGGTTTGTGAATTATTGGCGCAATTAGAGGGAACCCGCTACCTAGCCCGAGGGTCGGTGAACAGTCCAGCTAATATAAGAAAAACAAAAAATTATATAAAAAAAGCCTTCCAAGCCCAGCAAGCGGGCATCGGCTTTACCATGGTGGAAATACTATCCCCCTGCCCCACAAACTGGGGAATGACGCCGCTTAACGCGATAGACTGGCTAGAAAAAAACATGATACCCCTATATCCCTTGGGCGAAATCAAGAATACTTTACCGCCCCCCTCGGAGGCACAGGCATGACGGAAAAATCTTTTTTCGCCGGTTTCGGTGGTCAGGGAATTATATCCTTAGGGCAAATCTGGGTGTATTGCGGTATGGAGGAAGGTAAAAATGTTACGTTCTTCCCCTTTTACGGCGCCGAAAAACGCGGCGGGATAGCCCGCGCGGGTGTCATCATCTCCGATGAGGAAATCGCGAGCCCCCTTGTCACGACGCCAGACTCCGTTCTGGTAATGAACCCGGATTCTCTCCCGCTCTGTGAGAAAATGCTCAAACCGGGGGGGCTTATGGTACTAAATTCCACCTTAGTCAACGACAAACCGACTCGCTCCGATATACGGACCCTTAGTCTACCGGTTCAGGAAATCGCGGAGAAGATCGGCGACGCTAAGATAGCCAATATGGTCGCTCTGGGCGCTTTGGCAAAACTTACCGGAGCGCTGGAATTAACGGCGGTAGAGTCTATCCTTAAGAAATTCTTTCCGGAGAGCAAACATAAATTTGTGCCGATGAACGTGGAAGCGATCCGCGCTGGCCAGGGAGCTGTCTAAACCGATAGCTGGTCCAAGAAGCCATCGTAACATACGGAAAGACAGACGCGCCTGGTTTCATTGAAGCATTCAACGAAACCAGGCGTCACATAATAGACTAATTAGCCGATAAGGTACTCTTTGGTTATACGAAGTCGCCGAGAATTCCACAAACGGCTGAAAATGGCGCGCTCGGATAAGTTAAAAACGCTCTGATATAGCGCCGCTTTTACTTCGTTTGTTAGTGTATGGAACCTTTGTTTTTCCCATAGCGTATTTTTATGCGAGCGAACAGGAAACTCGTATACTTTTTACACAGCGGCAAATTTTATCGCGGTTTCATCAAAAAGAACGCTTACGGAAAAACCATAAAATCCTTACTAACTGCTGCCAATTCTGTTGCAGCCGAGCAATCAAGCCTAAACCGCTAGAT
>CAZJJK010000065.1:0-18061 GCA_964546285.1 uncultured Treponema sp.
TGGTGGGGTAAGAACCGAAGCGGCGAAACCAGGGTGAATTCGAGGCGATTGCGCGCTGGTGGTAGGGACAGGCGGGGTTGGGACAGAACTCGGGACTGTCGATGGTGACGAGGCGGGAGGCAGGTTGGGCCATGGTAAACCTCCGTTGGATATGAAGTAGGGTCCATATACCGATACAGGGGGAAGAAGCGTCCTGCTTATGTTTTGGGAAAAGTTTGTAAAAAATATTTTCAACAGAATTGGCAACAGTATGTAATATACAGGTTTCTTTCAACAAAACATTGCCAAAAAAAAACGGCGCCCCGCTTAACGCGGGCCGCGCCGTTCGCTTTACCATCGGGGATCAGCGATGGTAAAGCCGATAAAAGCGGACGCCGTCGGCGGCCGCTGTCTATCAACCTAAACCGGTCTTACGACGAGTATAAATATCGTAGTAGACCGCGAGAAGCAGAACCGACGCCTTAACGACATACTGCCAATGGGGAGCCATGTTCATCAGGGACATGCCGTTATTGATAGCCGCCATAACCAAGCCGCCGACAATAGCGCCGATAACCGTGCCAATACCGCCGGAGGTGGAGGCGCCGCCGATAAAACACGCGGCGATGGCGTCCAATTCCAAGTTTTCGCCCGCTTGCGGCAGGGCTTGGTTCATGTATCCGGTTAATACGACACCCGCGAGGCCGCAGATACCGCCCATAATGACATGAACGAAGAATACTACCATTTCAGAATTGATGCCGGATAGTTTAGCGGATTTGGCGTTGCCGCCAACGGCGTAGATATATCGGCCTAAGACGGTATTGTTAAGTATAAAAGTGAATACGAATATGGTAACGCCTAATACGATTACGACCACCGGAAGTCCCGCGTAGGTGGCGAAGCGTTGGCATAGTCCCATAATAGCTAAACCGATTACCGATATCTTGAAAATAAAGACGCCCATGGAGCTGACGACAAAGTTATGGCGCATCTTATTTCTACGAGTTATAAGCTCCGAGGCTAAGTATACCAGGAAGACAAGCGCCCCAACCAAAAGGGCTGTGTAATGCACGCCATTTATTTCCAAGCCGGGGATATTCACTAAACCCGACGCGAGCTGCTTGTATCCATCGTTAATTAGTCCGATGGGAGAAACCTTTGTAATAATATAAGTTAAGCCGCGGAATAGGAGCATACCGCCTAAGGTTACTATAAAGGCCGGTAGTTTTAGGAACGCTATCCACGTACCCTGGAAAACACCGATTCCTAAACCAATAACGATACTGGCAATTACGACAAGAGCCATGGGAAGGCCCGCGTTATACAGCATCGCGCTGATAGCGCCGACAAAGGCGCAAACTCGACCTACGGAAAGATCGATGTTACCAATTATGATTACCTGAATCATCCCGACAGCTAAAATAAGTATATAGCTGTTCTGGATTATGATATTGGTAAAGTTGCGGGAATTGAGGTTTATCCCATCTGTCAAAAAGGAGAAAACGATCATGATCAAGGCCAGCATGATGATCATGGAGTAATTCCGGATATTGTTTTTGATCAGGGTCCGGACACTTGCCCTGTTAATGTTCGCTCCGCTCATATATTCTCCTTAACAAGTGTTCGTAAGCTAATCCAATAAAGCTAAATGCATAATTTTTTCTTGGGTCGCTTCTTCATGGTTAAGCATACCCTTAATCCGACCGTCATTCATTACATAAATACGATCCGCCATTCCTATGGCTTCCGGCATTTCGGAGCTCACCATAATGACGCTCTTGCCTTTGGATACCAGCGCGTTCAGAATGCCGTAAATTTCCGTCTTAGCGCCAACATCGATACCTCGGGTAGGCTCGTCAACGATAAAGATATCAGGGTCGGCCATGAGACAGCGGCTGAGAACTACCTTTTGCTGATTACCGCCGGAAAGGTTTCGTGTCAATTGATTTACCGAAGGCGTTTTAATTCGAAGCTCTTTACAATACTTTTCCGCTTCAATAATCTCCTGATCGTTTGAAACGACGCCCATCTGAGTAAGCTTATCCAGACTTGAAAGCGAGATATTGAACTTTATATCTTGGATTAAAATTAGGCCTAAGCTTTTCCGGTCCTCGGAAACATAGCCTAAACCGGCTTTTAACGCCGCTTTCGTAGAGCTTGTCTCTATTTTCTTTCCCTTGATTAAAAGCTCTCCCTCACAGCGGGAACCATAAGAACGGCCAAAAATACTCATCATTAATTCGGTACGACCAGCGCCCATAGGGCCGCAGAAAGCCAGGATTTCGCCTCGGCGGAGGAAGAACGACACATCGTCTACAACTTTAATGGTGTGGTAGTCCGGATGATAAACGTTCCAGTGTTTAACCTCCATAATCTTATCGCCGATTATGGTGTTTCGTTCAGGGAAACGAGTGGTAAGATCGCGGCCAACCATATCCTTAATAATCATGGCTTCGGTAAGTTTTACTTGACCAAGATCATAGGCGGAAATGGATTTTCCGTCCCTTAGGATGGTTATAGTATCAGCTATCTTCAATACCTCATTCAGTTTATGTGAAATAAGGATGGACGTGATTCCCTGTTTTTTTAAGAGCAGGATTAACTCAAGGAGTTTTTCGCTTTCATCGTCGTTCAAGGATGAGGTGGGCTCGTCAAGGATCAGCAATTCCACTTTCTTGGAAAGAGCTCTGGCGATCTCAACCAGCTGTTGTTTTCCTACACCCATTTTACTGACTACGGTAGAAGGATTCTCGTTTAGGCCAACCTGATCCAGATACTTTTTTGACTCTCTTATATACTTATCCCAGTGGATAATACCAAGCCGGGTCTTCATATGCCCGAGAAAAATGTTTTCATAAATGGTCAGATAGGGACTGAGGGCTAACTCCTGATGGATAATAGCCAAACCTTCTTTTTCACTATCTTTGACGTTATGATAATGGGTTTCCGAACCCTTGTAATGAACCGTGCCTTCGTATGAACCTTTGGGGTAAACGCCGCTGATAACGCTCATTAAGGTAGACTTACCCGCGCCATTCTCCCCAACTATACAGTGGATTTCTCCCTTTCTTACTTTAAGGCTGACATTATCAAGAGCGCGAACGCCGGGGAACTCTTTCGTTAGGTTTTTTATTTCAAGCAGATATTCGCTCATCCTGGCATCCTATTTCCTGAAAATATATAAAAAGACCGCGTAAAACGCTAAAAACCCTTTACGCGGTCCTCCACCTCGGAAAGGGATAATCCTTTCCGAGGCTTCTAAAACCTAACTACTTAATGTCCGAAGCTTTGACGTATCCGCTGTCAATCATGACCTTCTGATAGTTGTCTTTGGTCACAATAACGGGTTCCAGCAAGTAAGCTTTTACGACTTTCTTGCCAGTGTCATAGGATTCGGTGTCCAGGCGGGCGCCGGCGATTTTCGGGGTCTGGCCCTTAAGCAGGGCATCGGCCAACGCGACGGCGGCTTTGGCGAGGTTACGGGTATCTTTGAATACCGTCATGTACTGCTTGCCGTCTTTGATGTACTGGATCGTGGCTACTTCGCCGTCCTGACCGGTGACGATCGGGAGCTTGCTGGCATACTTGGCGTCAGAAGCGCAGGCTTCCACAATGGCGCGGCCAAGAGGATCGTTAGGAGCCAATACGGCGTCCAGGACCACATCCTTGGCATCGTTATTCTGCAGGTTCTCCATGCGTACCTTCGCGATGGGGGCTTGCCAGTTCTCAGTGGTGATCTTCTGGAAGTCCGCATCCTTGGATGACAGAGGAGCCGGGCCGACTAGCTTCACTACGCCTTTTTCAACATAGGGTCTAATGACGCTCATGGCGCCGTCAAAGAACACATAGGCGTTGTTGTCCGTGGGGGAGCCGGCGAACAGGGTGATGTACTTGGGCTTGTCAGCGGTTGCGGCTTTCAGATTGAGAGCTTCCTCAATCGCGCCGCCCTGGAGCTGGCCAACCTTGAAGTTGTCAAAGGTGATGTAATAGTCGTAGTCCGCCGAATTGGTGATAAGGCGGTCGTACGCGATAACAATAACCCCTTCCTTGGCGGCATCGGCGACGACGGTGTTGACGCCATCATTGATGTTGCCGACGATCAGGAGCTTGGCTCCCTTGGTCAGGAAGTCTTGGATCTGCTGATTCTGCAGAGCCTGGTTCGCGTCGGCCCATTGGACCTCAGCGCGGTAACCGAGGGCTTCGGCTTCGGCTTTAAGAGCTTCACCGTCTTGAATCCAGCGCAATACGTGGGTTTCCGGCATAGCGAGACCGATAAGCGCGGCTTTATCAGCCTGCTGAGCGCCTTCCGCGAAAGCGAAAGAACCGACGAGCGCGAGAGCGAGAAGAACGAACAAAGTTTTCTTCATGTTCCCATACCTCCAAATGTATTAGGTCCCATCATTATGAGGCGTAAAAGGTATTTTTGTAAATCGTAATCTTTTGACAATCTTTGGTAAAATCCATTCATAGGCCGCTTATCGTAAAGAAGACCTGGAATATCGCGATATCATTATTCTCCTTGCTTGATTACATTGCGGTACACATCCACGGCGGAATGGAAGCCGTCCTTGATTATGGTTTCATCCATATTGTGTTTGAAAACCGCGGTGGGCGCCTCAATATAGGAGGGTATTTTTGTGCCGCTCTTGTTGTCGATAAGGGTGTCATAGGGGAAGGCGGTCCGCCGCGCGATGGCTATAGCCAATTTGGCCGCGCGGGCGGCCAGTTTCTGGATAGGCTTATAGACCGTCATAAGCTGTGTGCCTTCCACCACCCTCTGACAGGTGATAAGATCGGCGTCCTGACCAACAACGGCTACCTTGCCGGCTAAACGCCGCTCGGACAGCAATTGGATAGCGGCGTTGGCTATTTGATCATTGCCGCAGGATATGGCGTCAATATCCGTCGTCGTTTCCATAAAAGCGCCTATTTTTTCCAAAGCTTCATCAAAACTCCATTCTTGGAGCCAGATATCATCAACTATTTCTATTTCCCCCCTAATAATAAAGGGATTCAGTATTTCCATGACGCCGCTATGGACTTCATAACTATTGTTGTCGCTGACTGATCCATTGACGACCAAATAGCGCCCCTTAGGCACGGCCTGAGTGAGAGCCCTGCCGAAGAGCCTACCTACTTCTTTGTTGTCAAAAGAAATATATGCGTCTATCGGCACACCCATAACCATTCTGTCATACGCGATAACCGGTATGCCCGAATCCTTTACCTGCTTTACGGCGCCGGCTATCATTTCGGTATCATGCGCTATGACAACTAGTATATCGATGTTTTGTCTCGTCAAATAATCAATTTGGGCCAGTTGCTCCTTAGTGCCGCCAGCCGACATCTGTAGAATAACCTCCGCCCCCAGTTCTTTAGCGGCGCCCGCGAATATTTTTAGATCTTTATTCCAGCGTTCTATAATAAAAGTGTCGGTCGCGATGGAAAAACCGATGGTAATTGGTCTTGGCTGGCTGGAGACGGCCGCTTGAACGAAATCGGTGGGGACTGTCTTAGGCTTTTCAGCGCTTTTTTCGCAGGAGCTTGCCGTAAGACCGCAAAGCACCGCGGTTAGGGCAATAAGAATGTTGAAAGCGCCATACCTTTTTTGTTTCACTTGTTTCATAGGACTTCCTTTTCAGCGGTTTCGTCCTTTGTAAAACGACGCTCCGCCGCGTAGATAGTCGGGGGTAGGCCAGTCGCTTTTCTGAAAATCTTGGAGAAATAATTAGGATCTTGGTACCCAACCGCGAAAGCGATTTCTTTGATGGAAAGACGAGTCTCGCGGATCAATTCCGCCGCTCTGGTCACTCGCAATTCCGTCAGGTAATCGACAAAGCTTGTATGGAGATGCTCGGCGAACAAGCGGCTTAAATAAGCCGATGAGATCTGAGCCGCCTCGGCGGTGTCTGATAGCTGCAGGGGGTCAACATAGTGTTCATTTATAAAGTCTACCGCCTTAGCTAAGGGGCCGGGGAAATTGCCCGCCCTCTTGAACGTGAAAAGAGTATGCATCTTATCTATAGCTTGGCCGCTCCATTCTTCCCAGGCTGGAAGATCGCGAAGCGGCATAATTTCCTCCGCTGGCATGAAGGGCGGCGATAATTCTGTCCTTCCCGCGTAACAGCCGGTACTATCGTCGATCAACAAGGTGAAAAGGGCTACCATTTTGGCTTTCGCCATTTCAAAGCTATAAGCTGAAAATACTTCTTCCCAGAGCGCCGTAAATAGGCCTCGGATTTCCTCTAAAGAGGACAGGCCGATCCGCCGTCTTAGGCGGATAACGCGCAAGCGCTCGCGAACTTGGACATCGGCGGAACTGCGTTTGTGGCGCAATTCATCCAAAGCTTCGGCGCAAGACAGGCAAAGTTCCGTTCCTCGGTGGACCTGCCCGACGGCGAAGGCACTGAATAAACTTTCCGGTATGGTCGCGTTGACAAGTTCCTCTACATACGCGCTCAACGCGTCGCGGTCAACGTCTTCCGATATTAGATAAAGACCGCGATTGGCATGGAGCGTGAAAAGACAGCGGTACCTAAAAGATAATTTATCCGCGATCTCCGGACACCAGCGTATTTGATCATCTTCCGTTTCAACCAGGCAAACGATAGCCCGATCAGAGCGGAAGGCGAACAATTCGCGGTAGCGTTTCCAGTTTTCCTCCGAGATAGGCCGCCATATCGTTTCTTTAAGAAATTGTCTTTCGGCTAGGTCTATGGTGACAAGGGGGGCGGGCGGCTGACGTTTTTCCAGCATGGATCTGACTGACTCTAAGGTGTTTAAAAAGGTCTTCTTGGAAACAGGCTTTACGAGATAGGCGAAAATTCCAAGAGGGATGGCGCGTTGGGCTATATCAAAGCGCTCATAGGCTGTGGACAGGATAAAAACCGTGCCGGGGAATTTATCATGGAGGCTCTCTATTACCTCAAGCCCGTCCAAACCGGGTATGTTTATGTCCATAAACACGACATCCGGCTGAAGTTCGGCTATCATCTTCAGCGCTTCGTACCCTGAACGAGCTCTACCGGCGGCTGTAAAGTCGTCGCCGAAATTATTAAGGAGATAGGTGTAGCTATCAAGGACCGGTTCTTCGTCGTCGACGATCAGGACTCGGTACATGGCTCTCTCTCCGTATCGATCTTTATAGCGATAGTGGTGCCTCGGTCTTGCTCCGTATCGATTGTGACCACTTCTGGATCATCGGGGTAAAAAAAGAATAGGCGGTGTATCACATTCTCTAAACCCATAACGCCGGAGGCCGCCTCATCAAGCGGTTGGGGATGAAGGAGTTTTATGACTGTTTCCGGCGCTATGCCGCACCCATTGTCCGCCACTGAGAGATGGAGGAACCTGTCTTTTTTTTCCGCCCTAACCACTACCGAACATTGACCTTGCATGGTCTTAAACGCGTGGATGATGCAGTTTTCCACTAGAGGTTGCAGAAGGGAGCCCGGTACTCGGCAACTGTCCAATAGCTCTTCCTTATAGTCCAATGAAAGATCTAAGTTTTTTGGGAAACGGACCCTCAGTATATAGAAATAATAGTTAAGTCCCTCAATTTCATGGCGCAGTGGAACGATTATGTCCTTGTTACTGATATTATGGCGGAATAATTTTGATAGAAACTCCATATATTCTCCGGTTCTGTCAGCTCCTTCCACTATGGCCAGTTGCATGCCTGTATTTAGGGTGTTGAAGAGGAAGTGGGGGTTCATTTGAGCTTGCAGCGTATAAATCTCCATACGCCGAATTAAGGTTTCCATTTTAAGATTACGTACCCGCTCATGCATATATTCTTGTTTGATATTTTCCTGCCAACGGATTTCATCGATATAACGCCGTATTTCGTTTTTCATACGGTTAAAGGCTTCAACTACATGATCAATCTCATAAATTGAACTCATTTTTATATCATCAATACCGAAATTACCGCCGGACAACTCGCTGGCCATGGCTGAAAGCCGGACCATCGGCTCATTCATCTTTTCAACGGAGCGCAGAAGCAGCAAAATAGAAAAAATAGAGACGAAAGCGATAAACAAGAGATTCCATGATTGTATGCTTCGCGACGCGGCGATAAAAGCGGAGTAGTTGTCCAATTGTCCACGGAAACGATCTGTGCCGATAGCCTCAATTTCGGAATTGATATAGCGCAAGAGCAAGGTCATCTCGTCATAGACACCCGCGTAGCCTGTTATATTGCGGCCCCGTTTTTCGTCAATAGCCGTTTCCGCTAAGTCCAGATAGGAATGAATCAAAGAATAAACTTCCCGCTCGCGTAATTCCATTTGGTTGGTCGGGATGGGCGCTTGGTTCGGTACTTTGCTTCTCAGTTGCTGCGCTTCAACCAGAAGCAGGGCTAGAGCGTTGGATGAGCGAGTGGATAAATATTCCAGAAGCGGTTCTTGATAGGCCACGAGGTCTTCTTGAATGGATTTTATAAAACGTTCCTGCTGAAAACTTTCATCCGAAAGACGTTGAAGTTGGATAGTGGAAACCAAGATATAGGTTGTGGATAGGAGCAGAATGAAAAAAACGCCAAAAACGCCAAGCACCATTTGAAGCCGAAACGAGTTTCCAATGGTGCTTTTCATAAGCCAGCCGCCTCTATTATGGCGACTCCGCTGTCTATGGACGCGGGCGTGTAGCCGGTAGCGGTTAAGGAAGTCAATGAACGAACGGCTTCATAGCCGATTTTTTCCGGATTCATCGCGACGCTGCCGGCCACGATGCCCTTACGTATAAATTCCACAATGCTGGGCTCATCGCCAAAACCGATAATTTGAACGCGTCCTACCAGGTTCATATCGATAAGCACCTGCGCGGCGGCGATGGTATCGTTTGAGTCGGTAAATATTACGGTATTGATCTGCGGCGAAGCGCGCAGTAAGCCGTACATAATAGCTTCCGCGTCAAAGGGATTCAAATTCGTCTTAAACGCTTTGATCGATACCCGGTCTTTCCCCTGCAGAGCTTGTGTGATTCCCATCTCCACTAGTTCTTTCTCCGCGAATATACCAGGCGCTTTTTCGCTGTACACTAGGGCAAGTTCAGCGTTTTGTCCGGTAAGACGGCTAACAAAGGTTCCCATTTTTGTGCCAACCTCAAAGTGGTTCGTGCCGATATAAGGCCAAGGAAGGTCACTGGGAACATAATGGTTTATGATAACCACTGGAATTTTCTTATCCGTCAGGCGGTCTAATTGGCGTTTCGCGGTTTTATCGTCAAGGTAGGGGCAGACGATAACGCCGTCAACCCCTGTATAGGACGCGAGTTCCAGCTCGTTGCGGCTAGTTTCTATTGAATGGATGGAAATAGCCGCCGCCGCTTCCGTAGCCGCTTTTTCGGCGCCTTGGATGATAGCCTCAAAGAAGGAGTCGCGATTATCCGGCAGGTATAGGGCAAAATGGTATTTCGGTTTGGCGACGGAGTTGTCGGCTCGCTGGCTAACCAGGTCCCAAACTAAAAACGAAGAGTAGGAAAAGGCGCCGATAGACAAAGCGCCAAATAAAAAGATGCCAACGCGAAGAAGCTTTTTCACGGGAACAGTATATATCCGCAAAGGTGGAGCGGGCAACGCGTCCATGGCGAATAGGGCTAAAGATATACAATTTATTAAAACGACGCGATTGATAGCTCTCTAGCTATCATTTATGATAGTTTATATCAATAGTGATCAAATAAGCTCTCGCGCCAATTAGGGGCTAGACGCCAAAGTATGTCGGAAAGAATCAGTATGTTATTATTATATATAAGATTGTGTGATTTGTGCCGTCTTGGTTCCGCTTCTCTGGCTGCATGAATGTTTTGGCATGGGAATTGCTTAAATAACGCTAAGGCTTAGCGGGGCGCTTCTATAGCCCGATGCCCAGACGTATTTCTAAGGAGGCTTCCATGAATCGAAATCGCGCGGCCGCGGCGTTGCTTATCGCGTTGGCCATTTCACCGGCTTTCGCGAGCGAACCGGAAATAGCGTATAGGTTTTTAGGCGATTATGTCGCCGCCAAGGAAGCGAAGGCGGGAGATAAGACCGGCGCGTATGTCATGTTGGGCACCGGCGCTTTTCTGGCGGCTAGTTCGGCGGCGGCATGGTTCTACAGTGACGATATTTCTCAAGCTTTTGATTATGGTCCTATCGATCCGACCCTCAAAAACGGGCTTACGCTTGGCTTCGCCATTGGCAGCGCCGCTTCTTTTGGTATCGGCCTTGGCCTTTACGCGGCCCCCCCAAAAAATTACAGATTGGAGTTCGCTTCTGTTTTTCAAGAATCCGATCCCGAACTTCGTGAGGCGCTAGCGGCCGCCACGCTTAGGGATTTGGCTATCCAGGCGAAACAGAGCCGCGTCGCCGGCGCCCTTAGTTCGCTCTTGATCCCCGCTATCGGCGCGATTATTCGTGTTTCCACCAATGTTTCTGAAGGTAAAGCCTGGCAGACGGATCTGATGATGTCTATCTCAAGCAATTCTTGGAGCTTAATTGGAGGCATTACCAACCTGATGACTAGAAGCAAGGAAGAATTGTTGTACGAACGATATTTAGCGGCCCGTGACGCCTTATATGATCCGCGTTACTAAGGAGCGATCCGTCGGTGGAGTCTCTGGTAAATAGCCTCCTTTTTACTCTTGGCGTTTTTTTAGGGGTTTTCGCGTCGGAAACCGATCCCGCGATCGCTTTGCGCGCGTATAGAAACGCCGATATCGTGTTTGTCAGCGCCGATGTCCGCGACGCGGCGGGTCCAGGGTTTCGCCGTCTGATTGACGCCGGAGAACCTGTAAGGGTAGAGCTTTCCGTGATAATAAAGTCAGGCGCTTTCCATCGTGAATTACGGAAGAGCCGAATCCTTAAGCGCGATATCATAAGCGGCGCTTATTCGGTTAGGCGGGAAGAAGACAATAAAGAATTCTCAACGCCGGTTCGCGACGCGGCGCTTCAGCTCTTGTTCACGTTTTACGGACTGGAGCTGGCTTGTGAAAATGAACTGCCTGGGAGAATCGAAATTAGCGCCAGCGCCGATTTTTTCCTTCCCGATGGCGCGCCAGAGGGCTCTGAGCCCTTAGCGCTTTGGAATTATAAGCGTCCGGCGGCTCGTCTGGAATACGAGGTGTTTATGGAACTTCCGTACTGATGCGTTTTATTTATCGCTTAATCCTGTTGTCGGCGGGCGCTGTTCTGATTTCGGCTTTAGCCACGCTGGTTTTCGCTTTTTATTTAGTTGATCCCGCGCGGAACACGCAAGAATTGGAACGTTTGGACGCTTATATCGGTGAAAGCCTGGCGGTCTTACAGAGGAACGGCGCTGACGTCTCTATCCCCGCTGGGGCGTTTGACGCGGAAAGAGAGGCTTTAGCGGATACTATTTCACGGGCGGCTCGTGAGCTGGCTAAGCTGCGGTCTCTTCATCAGTCGGAGTTAGTCGCCGGCCTCCGGGGCGCTATCGGCTTTTTTGCCCTCCAAACCATTCTGTTGGCGAGCGTTTTGGCCGCGGTTGGCGTTTTTGTGTCACAGGGCCTTTCGCGCTTGCGGTACGGTATCGCCGAGGCGAAGGGCAGCGGCAGCGCGTACCGTTTTAAGGTGGCTGGCGCGCCGGACTTTAGGGAAATAGCCGATGAGCTTAATCGGATGTTGGCTCTTATAGAAGCTCAGGCGGCTGAATTGCGGGAGGCCGCCGCCCTTATGGGTTGGCGGGAAGTCGCCTCCTTCCTAGGACACCAATTAAAAAATCCCCTGGCCGCCATTTCGCTGGCCGCCGCCAACGCGCGTGAAGCTATAAACCGGACGGGAATCAATGAAACGCTAAAGGAACGAATTTTAGGGGAATGCGCGCTTGTCGCCGGCGATGAGGCCGCCCGCCTAAGCGCCCTATTAGCCCGATTCCGCGCTTTGACCCGTTTTGACGAGCCAGCCTTCGCTGATGTTGACCTGGTTTGTCTTCTCCGCTCCGCCCTCCAACGCGCTGGTCCGAGCCGTGTAGATGGCAGCGTAGAGGGGCCGGAAGCCTTGATTCTACGGGCTGACGCCGAGTTGCTTTCCCAAGCCTTCGCGAATGTGATCGATAATTCCATTGAGGCGGCTGGAGGAGCAAACGCCTCTCCGCCGCCCTCGGGCCCCGTATCGCTGCGTGTGCGGATCGGCGCCGACGGTGATTTGGCGTTTGTGGACTTTATCGACTCAAATACCGGCATCGATCCAGCTTTGGCGAAGCGTTTGGGCAGAGAACGCGTAACCACAAAGGAGACCGGCAGCGGACTTGGCTTGCTCTTTGTGAGGCGAATAGCCGCTATCCATGGCGGGGATTTGAGGGTGGAAATGACGGAAAGCGGCGGCCTTCGTTTAATTCTAAGTCTGCGGAAGGAGGCTCGGTCGTGAAAGCCTTAGTGGTGGATGATGAGAAAAATGTCCGAGGGACCCTGCTCTCCTTTTTGGAGTTACGTGCTTGGTCGGCGTTTGAGGCGGCCTCCCCTGAAGAAGCTTGGAAACTATACACGACGGAAAAACCGGACTTAGTGCTTATAGATGTTTTTTTAGGCGAAAGCGATGGTCGGGAATTGCTTGGGCGTATTCTTGATTTCGATCCGGCTGCCTGCGTGGTGATGATTTCCGGCCAAGCAGAATTACGGATAGCGGTGGAGGCTGTCCGCTCCGGCGCTTACGACTTTCTAGAAAAACCGATAGAGAACGGGCGTTTGGAGGCTATTCTTCGCCATATAACGGAACGAAAAGAGTTAGCTGGCCGCGTTGATGGCTTGGAACGCGAATGGCTGAATGAGCGGCTTGTTCTTGGCTCCTCGCCGATGGTAAGGACGGCCTTTGAACTGGCCGCGCGGGCGGCGGACTCAAAGCTCTCCATTTTAATCCAAGGACCAAGCGGCTGCGGTAAGGAACTTTTAGCGCGCTATATCCGTATCCGCTCAAAGCGGGCGGGCGGTCCCTTTGTGGTGGCTAACTGCGCCGCCATTCCGGCGGAATTATTTGAGAGCGAGCTATTTGGCGTTAGGAAGGGCGCGTATACCGGCGCTGTCGCGGATAGGTCTGGTTATTTTGGCGGTGCCGAGGGCGGTACCCTGTTTTTGGATGAGATAGGCGAATTGCCGCCGCTCGTGCAGCCTAAACTACTGCGCGCGATAGAATATGGGGAAATTCAACCCTTGGGCGCGGGCTCGCCGCTATCATCCGATGTCCGGCTAATCTGCGCCACCAACAGAAAACTTGAGGCGGAAACCGCCAACGGCCGCTTCCGAGAAGACCTGTATTATCGTATCGCTCAAATCGTGCTTCAGCTTCCGTCTCTCGCCAGCCGCCGCGAGGATGTCCCCTCTTTGGCCGCTTTTTTTCTGGCTAGGGCTAGCGCCGCGTCAGAACGGCGTTTCGCTTCCGACGCCGAACACTATTTACAAAGCAAAGCTTGGCCGGGGAATATCAGGGAGTTGCGTAATTATGTTGAGAGCTGCGCCGTACTGATTGAATCGCCGCTTATTACCAAGGCCGATATAGACGCGATGGAGCTTCAACTCGGCCTCGCGCGGCCGCATGAGGCCCCTCCCGTAGCCGTCCCCCGAAGTCAGGCGGCGGCCGACATGACTGAGGAGCTTGGCCAGAACAAGAACCGCGGCGATCCTTATTCCCTTCTCTCTACCCGAAAACTCAATGAGGCCAGAGAAAATTTTGACCGCGTGTATATAAGGGAAGCGCTAAACCGTTATGGCGGGGTCGCCGCGGCGGCGGAAGCGCTTGGGCTGCTGCCAAATAACCTTTCGCGCTTGATACGTAAACTAGGTATAAAACGATAAACCTTACTAACTGCTGCCAATTTTGTTGCAACCTAGTGCCGTTCATTTATATAAAAGGGAATATGCTTATAATATAGGCGCACGCTATCCTTTAGTGGCGATTTATAATAGCCTGGCAGCTTAGCATTAAGCCATATTTGTTCTTCCAGTACTCTGTGTCAGCATAAGTATGCGACGAACCAATCCTGGGCGTTCAGTTCTGTAGTTTAATTAGGGGATAAAAAAGGCCTAGCTAGAGCCGGTTCTGCCTATAGATCTGTAAATGAAATTTTATAAACCTATGTCGGATATGAAAAAACGCTTATTAATTTTTTCAACAGAATTGGCAGCAGTATATAAGACTTACTTTGGTCTTTATTCCACAAACAGCCGCTTGGAGGCGAAGGCGGGATCTGAGGTAAGGTTTATCCCCAGCTTTCTTAAACCGGCTTCGTCGCCTGGGGTGGGCAGGTGGGTTAGGTGCATCTGGCAGCCTCGAAGTTCCGGTAGGCGATCCACACAGGCTTGACCCATCGGGTTGAGACTGGCGCTGATGGCTAGGGCGCTTAAGGCTTCATCCACGTCCAAACTGGCGCTGGAACGTTTTAGGACATCGCGTTTCAATTTGGCGATGGATTCTATCACGATAGGCGATAGAAGATAGATAGAATCCGGTAAGCCAGCTAGACGTTTTATGCCGTTAAGCACGGCCGCCGTACCCGCGTGGAGTAATACGGAATTTTTTCCGGTGACGATAACGCCGTCCGGTAGTTGGAGAGCCGCGCCGCAAAAAACACCGTCCACCCCCTTAATACAGCTGGTTTGGGCGCCGGCGCCTGTTTTTACCGCGTTTTCAGATAAGGCGCTTAGCTGGGCGGCGCGGGCCGCCTTTCGAGCCGCCGGAACTACTTTGCGGTATTCCGGATTAATTTTAAGTTTGGCCAACAAGGCTTCCGCCCTGTCCAGGGCGTCCCTGTCAGCGGCGCCCAGCAGGAATTCGCAGGCGCAGCGGAAATAGCGGCGTACCGTTTCCTGCTTGGCGGCTTCGCTGGCAATCTCGTTATCGGTTATGGCAAAACCGACCCGATTAACGCCCATTTCGGTTGGGGATCGGTAAATAGACGAATCGCCGGTAATGCGCTCCAGAATAGCCGCCAGTACCGGGAAGCTGTCCACGTCGCGATTGTAGTTCACCGCTTTTTGACCGGTGGCCGCTAAGTGGTAAGGATCCACCAGATTAAAATCTTTTAAGTCTAACGTCGCGGCTTCATACGCTATATTGACCGGATGGTTCAAATCCAGATTCCAAATAGGAAAAGTCTCGAATTTTGCGTACATCGCCTTAGTGCCCGTCTTGTTATCGTGGTAAATCTGGGAAAGGCAGGTCGCCATTTTACCGGAACCGGGGCCCGGTCCAGTAACGACAACCAGGGGCTTTGTCGTCTCAATTCGGGAATTCGCGCCAAAGCCGGATTCCGATACTATTGTATCAACATCAGTGGGATAGCCGGCGATAGCTTTGTGTGTATAAACGCGAACGCCTCTGTTCTCTAATTTTACGCGGAAGGCGCGCGCGGCGCGGCGGCCTTCCCAACGGGTAATCACAACCGCGGCTACGGAAAGCCCCCATTCGGAAAGGTCGTCAATCAGCTTCATCGCGTCGGCATCATAGGTGATACCGTAATCGGCCCGAATCTTGCGATGCTCTATCGCCCCTTCATGAATGCACAGAAGGATTTCGGCGTCATGTTCCAACTCTTTTAGCAGGCGTACTTTTACGTTGGGATCATAGCCGGGGAGAACCCGGGCCGCGTGAAAGTCGTTGAGGAGCTTGCCGCCGAATTCCAAATACAGGCGGCTATCGAAGCGCCGCATTCGCTCCCGTATATAGCCCGCCTGTTCCTTAATATACGCCGCGTTATCAAAACCGTCTGTCCCGGTGAAAAGCATGATTCCCCCAACGGGTGGATAGTGTAGCGCCAGAAGGAGGCTTTGTCACTAGAGAGTATCCGCCGGCTTCGCGTTGGTCATCGGATTGTCATAAAGCTAAAGTTTGAGGATTTTTGAATGTGTCATTATAATACCCTGTTAGCTAGCCCCTGTGGGCGGGGAAGAAAATATCGATGGAAGCTATGTATGTAAAAGCGGATATAGCGACTATCAAGAGAGGCGCTTTCAAAAGTCTTCAACTTTTGAAAGAACCTCAAGAGTATGCCATTAATAAAATCGCTTTTTGTAGTAAAATACAAGGCCATTAACCAGAAGTCAGACAGGAGTCCCGTACATGTCAAGCATCCAGCAAAGAGCCGAGCTTCAAGCACAGATTTGGAAAATAGCCAACGAGGTCCGTGGTTCCGTAGATGGCTGGGATTTTAAACAGTTTGTTTTAGGGACGCTCTTCTACCGCTTTATCAGCGAAAACTTCTCCAACTACATTGAAGCGGATGATGAAAGCCTACACTATGCGGCCCTGGATGACGGCATTATCACAGCTGAAATCAAGGATGACGCGATTAAAACCAAGGGGTATTTCATCTACCCCAGCCAGCTTTTTGTCAATGTGGCAAAAAGCGCCAACGATAATCCAAACCTGAACACCGATCTGGCGGCCATCTTCTCGGCTATTGAAGCTTCCGCCAGCGGCTACCCATCGGAACGAGATATTAAAGGCCTCTTTGCCGATTTCGATACCACCAGTAACCGTCTGGGCAATACGGTGAAGGAAAAAAATACCCGTCTGTGTGCTGTTTTGAAGGGGGTGGCGGGCCTGGGGCTCGGTAATTTTCATGATAATCAAATCGATCTCTTTGGGGATGCCTATGAATTCCTCATTTCAAACTATGCGGCTAACGCCGGGAAATCGGGGGGTGAATTCTTTACCCCCCAACATGTGTCCCGGTTGATCGCCCGGCTTGCCATGCACAAGCAGACTTCGGTCAATAAGATCTATGACCCCGCCTGCGGTTCCGGCTCCCTGCTCCTGCAAGCTAAAAAACACTTTGACGCCCATATTATCGAAGACGGTTTCTTTGGGCAGGAGATAAACCATACTACCTACAACCTTGCCCGGATGAACATGTTTCTCCACAACATCAACTACGATAAGTTCAATATTGTCCTGGGCAATACGCTTCTGGATCCCCATTTTGGGGATGAAAAACCCTTCGATGCCATTGTTTCAAATCCACCCTATTCGGTGACTTGGATTGGGAGTGACGATCCAACTCTTATTAACGATGAACGTTTTGCTCCCGCGGGTGTGCTGGCTCCCAAGTCCAAGGCCGATTTTGCCTTTGTGCTCCACTCCTTGAGCTACCTCTCCGGTAAGGGCCGGGCGGCCATTGTCTGCTTTCCCGGTATCTTCTACCGGGGTGGGGCGGAGCAGAAGATCCGTCAATATTTGATCGATAACAACTTCGTTGAAACTGTCATTTCCCTGGCTCCAAATCTCTTTTTTGGTACTTCCATCGCGGTGAATATCCTTGTTCTTTCCAAGCACAAGGGCGATAACAAGACCCAGTTTATCGATGCCAGCGGTCTGTTCAAGAAAGAGACCAACAATAACATCCTCACCGAAGAGCATATTGCCCGTATCATGGAGTTGTTTGACTCTAAGGCGGATGTGGCTCATTTAGCCAAATCCGTGGAATACACGAAAATCGCCGAGAACAATTACAATCTTTCGGTGAGTTCCTATGTGGAGGCTAAAGACACCCGTGAGCTCATCGATATCTCTGTCCTAAATGAAGAGATCAAGTCCACCGTAGCCAAGATCGACCGCCTCCGTACCGATATCGACGCCATTGTGGCGGAGCTTGAGGGGGTAGAAGAATGAATAGTTCTATTAATGATGTCATTATATATAATGATGAAGAAGGCGGCGCAACTCTTTCTGTCCGTGTTGAAAACGAGACTGTTTGGCTTACAATAGATCAAATGGCTGAATTGTTTAATAAAGGCCGGTCTACAATAAATGAGCATATACTCAATATTTATAAAGAGAAGGAACTTTCGGAAACCGATACGGTGAGAAAAATCGGAAATTCCGATTTTTCTACAAAACCAACCAATTTCTACAATCTTGATGTGATCATCTCAGTTGGGTACCGGGTAAAATCACTGCAGGGGACACGTTTTAGGCAGTGGGCTACCCAGAGATTAAAGGAATATATTGTAAAAGGTTTTACATTAGATGATGATCGCCTGAAGGGGACAGGCGGAGGCAATTATTGGAAAGAATTACTTGAGCGTATCCGTGATATCAGGAGCAGCGAAAAAGTGCTCTATCGTCAAGTTCTTGATCTTTACGCAA
>CAZJJK010000066.1:0-18049 GCA_964546285.1 uncultured Treponema sp.
ACCTCCGTTGGATATGAAGTAGGGTCATATACCGGTACTGGGGAAAGAAGCGTCCCGCTTGGGTTTTGGGAAAAGTTTCTAAAACATATCTTCAACAGAATTGGCAGCAGTATGAAAATCATGTACGTGTATCTATTGGTAGATACCATTTACGTGATTCCGACTAGTCGTTGCGCTCGCTCGACGCTACAATGTTTACCATATCGCGACTAACCGCAATTTTGGGACTCCCGATTGACGTAGTCTTAAGCGGCGCTGTAACCCGATCCTCTTTTCACCTATACCGTTATGGAAGTCGGCCGTTATTGTTGCGGTGCTTGGTTTGTCGGCGTGAAGGTCATCGCTGAGAGGTCGTCTTGGAAGCTCTGATCCTGGTCTTGCTTCCAGCCGGCCAGCGGGGCTTATTGACTTCAGCGGGAGCATGGCTCATCATCGGCCTTTGGGGCGCGGTTTCTCTGGTCTATTTCGGTGGTTGCGTTATAGCCGCTATCTAGTTGCTTCGTAGACTGTTATCAAAGGATCGATGATGGAAAAAGCATACTGCTATGGCATGGTATCCCCGAGCACGGCGCTGTTCCTGGCGGACGGCTTCTCCTATCCAGCGGCCAATAGCTACGCCGAAGTCGTGTTGAGTTTGCTGTCCGTCGGCGGCGAGGCGGCGAACTCCGCCGTCGTGCTGGCTAAATTTGGAGTGTCCACGCTACTGGACGGGGTATGGATTGCCGCGTCACGCCGCGACCAAGTCTTCAGCATGCTCGCGCCCTTCGGCATCGATCTTTCCCTGCTCAATATTGTTGAAGCTGGCGGCACGGCTGAGACCATCATCGCCGACGGGCGCACCCGCACCGTCTTCGGCAATTACGCCGCCTTCCATTCGGGGCCGCGGCAATGGAACGAGCCGTCGGAACAAGCCATCCGCGACGCCGATATCGTTTGTTTGGATCCTTATTTCAAGACCGAGTCGCGAAGGGCGGCCGAGATCTGCGTTCAAAACGGCGTGCCCTACGTAACGCACGACGCCCGCCATGACGACTACATCGGAGTCAACGCCGCGGCGGTCATCGTCTCTCACGAACTGACCGGTACGCAGTACCGCGGCCGCGATCCGCGCGAGCTCTTCGCCGATTTCCGAGGCGCCTGTTCCGGCCTCGTAGTCTTCACCTTCGGCGGCGATGAATTATGGTACGGCCGGCGGGACGGAGAGTCACGGCGTTTCCTGCCTTACCCAATCACGCCTGTCGATAGCACCGGTGCCGGCGACGCTTTCCGGGGCGCCGTCGCTTACGGACTTGTCCACGGCTGGGCTGACGACCGCGTGATCACCTTCGCCGCCGCCGTCGCCGCCCAAGTCTGCCTTACCCGACCGCACGCCCTCGGCCTACCGGATTTGGAAATAGTGTCGGCGTTCATGGCCGACCAAAGCCGCCTCCGACCAGAGTGGCCCCGCGGCTTCAATATATAGGCGAGAAATGGAACTGTTGGAAAGCGAAGTTGTTGCCGGGTATGGAGACAAAGCTATCCTTCCGCGGACCGTGCTCGGGTTTCAGCAAAAAATTCGATTCGCATACACGGCAGAGTACGATAATCCCTCGGTTTGGACGCTGATGTCGGACTGTCTTTCAAAGCATATCTAGACAGTATTCTTGGCGGTTAGCGAAGGTCCTCGGATCAGGCTACCCGTGCGGCCCTCAGTGGTAAAATCGATCTCGCCGAAGTCCAGCGGCATTTTATTGCCGATACTTTTAACCGCTTCCCCGACTTCGGTGTGGCTGTTATAGCAGAAGTCTTTGGCGGCTGTAGACTTTTTTCTGTTAATTGGTGGGGTTTGAAGCTGCGGGCCGATCCGGTCTTCCCTGGGTTTAACAAGAACTCAGAGAATGAGCCAAATGACCCTAGTAACACGCTTTCGGTGTTGCTGAACATAGCTATTAAAGCCAAGCGGGACCGGGTACTGAAGGCCGATCACTACGAAAAGAGTAAAGAACGGGAAGCATTCAGAAACGGGTACAAGGATAAAACTGTCTCAACATGGATAGATTATCGTAAACTAAAAGTACCCGCAAAAAGCGTTTGGCATGGGAAAAAAAAGCATCGGGATTCCCCCTTTAAGCGTGGTGGAAAATGGCGGATGGCTTCACTGTAGAATCCCATTCAGGGAGACGGGTGTATGCTGAGAATGAATCAGATCGATGAAATAATAAATTTGCCTGACTAAGGGTACGGTTTGCGCGAGATTGGCCGGAGACTGAATCTTGACCACAAGACGGTCAGCAAGTCCATGGGCAGGGACGATTACTCAAAACAGATGGCCACGGATCTATCCTCAAGCCCAATTAAACTTGACCGATAGAAGGGGACCATCGATCTCTAGCTAGAGGAAGACCGAAAGGCACGCTTCAAACAATACCATACAGCAAAAAGGGTACCGAACGGATATCGTAGGAATACCCTAGTGAGTTTTCCGTTCGTATTCTTTGGCGCAGCGCTAAATCAAAGCTCACCGTATCCGCAATCGAACGCGGTCCGTATCCTCCACATCGCGAACGTGGAGCTATAGTTGTAATTGGGAAAAGGTATTTATCGTTCATTTTAATACTTGGATAGTATATAGTTAAAATGTGAAAGTGTTTAAGATGTGTTAGGCGGCCCTCGGTGGGCCCTCGGTGGTGTAAACCTCTTTCTGTAAATTAATCGGGGTTGAAACGGTCATGAACCTATCGCCGTTTTTCCAATTCCTAGAGCGGATTTCCTGAAGAAATTGCATCATCATAATGCTAAAATACTTTTTCAGTAGGCCTTAATATAGTTTTGTGCTATAAACTGGTAGCGACATAAATACATGTTGGATAAGCTTTAGTCACGTTAGCTCATTCTGTGCTTTATGCCAACATAGACCTCCTATTTAATGAAATCCAGAGGATCGGTACTATGCGTATCGCTTTTAACTTAAAAGGCCGTTATAGAGCTGGATCTGTCTCGAAATCAGTAAATGAATATTTGTAAATGTTTTTTTGTATTGAGAAAGGTCCGAAGCGTTTTGCAACAGAATTGGCAGCAGTACCATGCTTTTTTATTACCCTCATTCACCTTGTCGCTAATAGTACCAGGAACGGAGACCTCTACTATCTCGCGCTGCTTCTAGCTTGTCCCATCGTCTTCATCTTCCTGCTTACTCGAAGCTCCCTCCGCTTTCTGCCGCCCTTCGAAACAGCTTCGCCGCGGCAAATGAGTTCACATCTGGATTGGGATACCGAATCCAAGTAATTCAACAAGCGGCTTGAAACTTTAATGCTGAAACAAGCACCGTATCGCAGAGCTGGCTTAACGTTGGACTATCTGGTGGCTATGTTGGATGTGGATTCGAAACGCTTATCATTTCAAAAAATTCTTGGGTACAAATTTTTGCGGTTACATCAACGAGTGGCGGTTACGGGCGGTATGCGAGGCTCTGATCGCTAATTCGGACCGTTCAATTTTGGAAATAGCCCTAAATACCGGCTTCAATTCTAAAAGCAGCTTTAATACTCTGTTCGTGAATAAGTTCGGTGTTACCCCGCGCGATTTCAGAAAAAAACGGGTGTCATAAACCCGGCTCAAGGCCGGCATGACACCCCTCCGAGAAGGCTGGATTCTTGAAATTATTCGGCCCGGGCTGGCTGAGCCCGATCTCTTCCGTATCCGCGCGGGACCGCTGTCCTAGTGCCGCGGCGCCGCCAATTTTGCCTTCTCGTCTTCCCACTGGCCGTTTTCTACCCATTTTCTCAAGACGGTTCCGATTTGCCCAGCTTTCGCGGATCTAGCCGCCGATAACGCAAGGAAGGTTGGCGTTTGGAGCAGTGGAGGGTTTTGGACATAGTATTGGGCGATACCAGCCGCTTTGCACATGCTGGGGATCATATCCTTAACGGCGATTATCGTTTGGACCGATCCGGCGGCGAGCAGCTTGAATTGTTCCAGGTCATTAACGGCTACCGTAGGCGTCATTCCTCGAGTAACGGCCGCGTGAGCTGTCTGATCCTTAACAATACCGACAGTATACTTTCTTAGCTCTCCCGGATTAGCGATCTTGATTGCGGGATCGGTGGTGAGGGCGCAAAAATCGGTCTGATCTATCCGAACCGGAATCATTGTCGCTCCAGGGATGGACGCGATAATCGGTTGCGCCAAGAAGAAGGCTCCGTCAAGAGAGCCGGAGGCTAAACCCTGCACCAAGGCGGGTAGGGTTGGATAGCTTTTTACCTTAGCCTCTATCCCCGCCTCTTTAAGCACTTTCAGTACCGCAGGACCGTAAAAGCTTGTCCCCTCAATCGTTCCGATGCTCCACTCCTGGGCGTTAATCGTAGTAAGCGCGGCAAAGAGTGTTAATAAACCGATTATCCTTTTCATAGCAACCTCCATGGTATCACGCGATGTTATAGACAAGTCCATTGCCGAGCTTAATCGGTTTTGAATTTTGTCATTTCCTCGTACAAGGTTTCAATGTTATTGGAATTTTTACTTGATAAATCCGCTAAAGCGTTCATGGAAGATGAAATTTCTTGAATGCCTTTAACCATTTCGTCTATTCCCCGCTTGTTTTCCATAATCACCTCTGTGAGTTTTCTCATGGAAGCGTCAATTTGATCGGTTCCCGCGCTCATGCCCGTTCCCGAGCTTTTTACCTCTTCGGTAAGCTTGTTTAGCGCGCTAAGGGATTCCGTTATCTGTTGATTCCCTGTCGATATTTCTTTTAGGCCGGATAAGGTTTCCTTCATTCCGCCGGCTACTTCCTCAATTCCGGCCAAGACCTCTCCTAGCGTAGCGCTGGAATCTTGAGCCATGGTTTCGGCGGCTTCAATGCTCGTGACCACTTCCCCAATGGAATCGCCGATGCTTTTCGCGTTAGCCGCCGTTTGCTCGGCCAGCTTGCGAATTTCATCGGCGACAACCGAAAAGCCGCGGCCGTATTCCCCGGCATGGGCCGCTTCTATAGCCGCGTTCATCGCCAAAAGATTGGTTTGGCTGGCGACGCTGTCAATTACGGAAGTCATTTCCGCTATTAAGCCGGTCGATTGGGCGGTTTTCTCCATGGCTAAGACATTTGCTTCCGAATCCTCGGCCAAACGTTTTGCCTGGCTTTCCAAGTCTTGGATGAGCCTAAGTTTGCCTTCCGTGGAGCGTTCAATATTGCTGACGTTCGCGATCATTTGGGCGACAGCCGCGGACGATTCGTTCACGGAAGCGGCTTGCTCCTGAATCATCGCTACCACGCGTTCAATTAAGTCGTTAATCGTGTTTACGGTTTTATCGGAATGGGAAAGCTCTTCTTCTAAAAAGCCCGTTCTATTACTCATGGATAGGGTGGAAGCGGAGATTTGAGCCGCGGCCGCTGAAACGCTCTGAGTGTGTCCGGCTAAGTCCAGGCTCAGCGTCTTGCTTTTGGCTTCCACCCGCTTAAGGTTTTCAACGATAAGCTTTAGTTTTCCGATAAAGGCGTTAAAATACGCGGATAATTGGGAAATTTCATCGCTGCCAATAACCGGTATCCGCGCTGTCAAATCCGCCTCTCCCTCAGCCATTTGCTTCATGATATTTTTTAGCCGGAGTATAGGCTTGGTGATAAGCCGAACCGCGAATACTAATATACTTGTCAATAGAATAAGAAGAATCAGCACGAGAACGATTATTCTGACCACTAGTTGATTTATTTCAGCGCGCAGATAGTGATTTGTAAATACGATTCTAGCTTTGCCGATAGGAAGCCCGTCGCGAACCATTTCCACTTCTTTGGTAATCATTTCCGGCTGGGCGTCTTCCACCGCCTTCGCCATTGACACGCCGTCATAAGAAAATATCTCTATTTCAACCAGCTCCCTGTTTTTCAAAAAAGAATCCAAGCTATGCTGCAAGCCTATGGTGTCATAATTCCAGACATAAGAGCTGTTAGCGGTTGATATCAGCTCGGAATAATTTTCTATCAACTCCTCCATTTCCGCTTTTGTCTTAGCGCTCTCAAAAAAAAGCTCAAACGCCGCGAAGGCGGCAAAGCCGATAAAGACGGTTAGAAGAACGGGAACAAGTAGTTTTATTCTGATGGTCATGAATTACCTCAAAAAAGCTTAGCCAGTTCGGAATCTATTATAGTAAAAACTATCAATTAGTCAAATTGTGTTATGGGCAAACCAAATTCATGGATCGCTTATCCTTAAAACCTATTCCAGCCGTGGTTTATAAATGGGAAGCGATAGTCAGCATCTTCCGGAAAGCCGAATCCGCTTTTTTTAGTTCCCTTGAGCCCCGCGTTATTTTGCATAGGCTCAAGCCCAAGCGTTTGGCTATCTCCCTCTGCGGCGTTTTTTGATCCAATTCTTTCACCAACGCCCACCGGGCGGCCACATCATCCGTTTCCGCTGGGGTTAGCAAGCTTCGTAAAAAACCTTCAATTAACAGGGCGTCAGTCGTCGCGGCGAAGGCGCGAGACAATTCCGCTATATTCTCTTTCACCATTATCGGGTCATGTGAATTCATAGCGATACTATACAACGGAACACGCGGCGGCGAAAGCCCAGCGCGAAAGCGCTGGGCGCCGAGGCTTTGTTATTTCATGGTAAGGTTATAAACGCCATCCCAATCTTCCGCTGGGGGTTTCTTCATAAAGGCCGAACAGCGGTCAATATACATTTTAGCCGGAACGTCATCAGGCTTCAATTCCATAGCGGCTTTGAAAACATCGCGGGCTTTTGGCCAAGCTCGGTCTTCAAAAAGGTTCATGCCCTCATCAAATTGTCCAAAGAAATCAATCATCCGCTGATCCAATTTAGATTTTTCCTCAACCAGCTCATAGATCCTGATAGGCTGGCTTTTGCCGACAACTCTAATGCGGTCCAAGCGCCGATACAGGAATGAATCACCGGCGACCCTCTGCGTGTCCTCCGAAACGCAGATCCACGTACCGTACTGTTTATTAACGCCCTCCAAGCGGGCGGCGAGATTAACGGAGTCGCCGATTATCGTATAATCCATCTTGCGATCCGTCCCCATATTGCCAACGACCATATCGCCGGTATTAATGCCGACGCGGGTCAATAGCGGCGAGGGCGCGATTCCGTCCGCCAGGAATTTCTCATTGAGCTGGCTTTCTATACGCTTCATCTGTACGGCGGCCAGACAGCCGCGCTCGGCGTGATCCGGCAGATCCAGCGGCGCGCCAAAGAAGGCGATAATCGCGTCGCCCTCGTATTTATCGATTGTTCCCTTAAGGTCAAGAATAGCGTCGCTCATCCCCGTAAGGTAACGGTTTAGCAGTCGGACGAGATCCTCTGGACTTAATTTCTCTGAAACCGTGGAAAAACCGCGGATATCGGTGAAAAGGGCCGTCATGGTTTTTTTTGTGCCGCCCAGTTTAAGCCTGGTCGGGTCCGCCACAATCTCCCGGATAACCTCGGATGACAGGTAATGGGAAAAAGCGTTGCGCAGGAAGCCTTTTTCCCTTTCCGTACGCAGGAACGATACGATAGTGGAAATCAAGAAGGTCAGCGCCGAAGCTATGACCGGAGAAGCCGGTCCTATCCAGCGCCCCGTGAAGATGAAAATCATAACCAACACGCCAGCCATGATTAACACCCAAACAACGCCTATTACTATCTCTATCAGCGGCGGCTGGCCGCGGATGATCAACGCCAACCCGAACGAGGCGGCGGCGGCGATCAGGATAGGAAGCCAGATAGGAACGTCATCAAGGAAGCTTTCATTGTTGATGGTATTGAGAACCGCGGCATGCGTGCCGACGTTGACGTATTCGCTGTCAAAGGGGTTAACGCCAATATCGGTCGTTCCCGTGGACGTCCAGCCCGTAATGACGAAGGTGCCGGCCACATCCCGCTTTAGCTCGTCTCGTATCCTCGCTAAGTCTTGGGCGATCGCTCGCGTTTTCTCAAAATACTCAGGCGCGTCCTCAAGCATAAATTCATATTGGCTTCTCGCTTCGCCATCCAAATCTTCATTATCAAGTAAGGCTTGGAGCTGTAAGGCTATAGCATCTTCCGGCCGCTTATCTAAATACTCTAAAGTCGCGGTCAGAGCGGTGTCGCGCATTTCCCTCAGCTCAATTTTGGATTCTTCGCCTATCATGCCGTCTTCCTCAAGGCAAGCGCGCCGGTATTCTTGCGCTCGTTCAGCCAAATAGACCGGCGAATCCAAGCCGTCATACATGGAAAAATAGCCCCAGTCGTCGCGGATTTTTAGGTTATGCGTCAGATCGTCAAACAAGCGGTCATGGATAATCAACTTGCGGAATGAAATATGTCTGAAGCTGTCAGCGTAGGTTTTATGCGGCCAGTCAATCAGCATGCGCCCGTCTTCGGTAAGGGGAATATCGATGGTTTTTATCTCGCCGGAAGGCAGTTTCGCGTCGATTAAGCGAATTCTCCGTTTTGATAATTCCAAGGTCGGCGATCCGTAAGAAGCTAGGAGCGGCGCGAACACCAATTGGGCGAATAAACGGTCCTTGTAGCGGAATAGAAGATCGATGCGGCGCCGTACGCCGTCGTTGTCAATTTGCACGTTTGGGAAACCGGCGCCGGCCGCTCTCTTCAGAATAGGGGGAATAGTTGGCCATATATCGACAAATTCATCCACGACATCCGCTGAGCCGTCCACGATGGGCGGGCCGGGCAGGGCCGCCGTAATCATGGCCAGGTCCTCGGCCGCCTGAGACGCGTTAGGAACGGGTTCTTCCCGGCGGTTGACCGTAAAGTAGGCCCCTCCCATCAAAAGGGCAGCCCGCCCTAGCCGGGCGTCGTTGTCGGCGGCGACGCGGCGAACCTGAGACAGCAATTCTTCTTTGACGCTGTCGCTCAGGCCAACTAAATCGTCAATATAGGCTTCGGCGTCGCCTAAGGGTATCTGCCCCTCGGCTAAGGCGCCGAATAAGGCGTAGATGTTTTCTCCCAGACTGCCAAAACCTTGGTTAAAATATTCCGGTAAGTTTTCTTCCAGAAAGCGCGAGTCTATACCGCGCGGGCTGGCATCGACATATTCTATATCGAATACGACCGTCCGCGCTCCCAGCTCGCCAAGCAAGGCTAGGCCGTCCGCGGTGATGTCGCGGCCAACCGGCCAAGTGCCCACCTCGGCCATGGCGGTATCGTCAAAATCGGCCAAGAGTATGGTTGGGTCCTCCCTTGGTTCGGCGCGGGCGCGTAGACAGAGATCAAAAACCGCCCAGTCAATGGCATCAAATCCACCGGCTAGAGCCGCGATCGCGATCACGATGGAGACCGCCGCCGGAATTAAAAAGGCCGGAATCATAAAAATAGAGTTTTTTTGCGACATTTCACACTCCATATCGTGAATTCTTTGCGATAATCTGATATCATTATAACAGCCTTTCGCGGTATGCGCGCAATTCTTGGGAGGTATTTATAATGAAGTTTCGCCTCGCAGCGGCGACGTGTCTATTATTAGGACTCGTTATACCGCTCGGTGCTCAATCAAATTCCTTAATCGACATCCTGATGGCGCAGCCGAATGCCCTCTACGGTGAAACCGCTTATCTCACCTTAATGGGCGGCGGTTGGATCGGCGAAAACGCCACTCCCGAGGATGCTTTCGCAATGGCTCAAGAGAAAGGGTGGATCGCCTCGGACAAGACAGCCGCCGATTCGCCAAGTCTCGCGGATCTCGCGTTTTTGGCTATGCAGGGCTTACGCGCTAATGGCGGTATCGGCTGGATGCTTTTCCCGTCGCGGCGTTACGCGTATAAGGAGTTAGTCAGTCACGGCATTATTAACACAAGCGGCGGCGAATCACGCATACCCTCCGGCGAGGAAGTCGTTCGCGTAATCGGCAGGGTAGCTGAGCTGCCGCGGAGGTGGAAATGAAACGTCTTAGTGTGCTTACCGCCGGCGTGTTTTTTATGGCTGGCGCCCTCTTATCGGCTCAAAGCTTTGATATCAATTTGGATGGATCAGCCTCCGTTTCGCGTACGTCTGATACCAGCGCCTCATTCAGTCAAGGCGTGAATTTTGGTTTTACCCTTCCCCTTGGGACGGCGCATCGTTTGGCGGCTAAGCTGGGGACAAGCGTTGGCGTGAGTTATTCCGCCGGCGAAGCTTATTTTACCTATCCGGCCGCCCTTGGCGATATCGATCTTCAGGAATTAAGCTATTCTTTCAATGGCCCAGTGGAAAAAGAAGGCTTTTCCAGTTTAGCTTTTAACGTTGGCCGCATCCCCTTCGCCGACTCGACCGGCGCGATATACGTGTATCGTGTGGATGGCGCTCAAGTTCAAGCGGTTTATGGGGCTTTCCAAGTAGGCGCCACCGTCGGCTATACCGGCTTTCTTCCGGGTTCGGCTCCCATTCTGGCTGGGGCCTCCGATACTCTTTATGGCAATAACAGTTTCGCGCCGGCCAGAAGCTTGCTTGGATTTAGCGTGAAAACCAGCATAGTGCCTCGGCACCAAATATATGTGGCTTTTTTGGCGATGGAGGATCAGCGTGAAAGCGCCGATGAAAACCTGACCACGGTTATACCGGAATGGCAAAGCAATCTGGAAACAAGCGGTCAGGGAATTAGTTCTGACGCCGCCTATATCGACGCCGGTTTTTCCGGGGCTTTTGGCGCTTTAAGCTATTCTGGATATACCGCCATTCAGTTGGGCCATCGGCTTAAATATGTGGAGGACGCGAATTCGTCCTCTGGGTATTTTTATAAATACGTGCCGATAAGGGCCTTCAGTCTGGCTCTGTCCGCCCGTTATCCCCTGTCGGCGAGCATAAATCTTTCCGGACGCTTCTCCTTTGGCAGCGGCGATCCTGACGGCGGGGAAACCGCGTTGGAATATCAGCCGATAACGAGAGCGTCTTCCGGTATGGTTTTTTCGCCCCAGCCCGGCAATGTCAGCCTTCTTGAGGCTGTCGTCGCCTATAAACCTTTCCCGAAAGTCTCAATCGGCTTGGAATCGGTTCAGGGGACATCGAAAACCGTACTCTTCTTTAAAAATGGTGTCGGCTCCGTTTCAGAAGCCGGAATTGATCCAGACGCGGCTTTTTCGCTGCTCGGTATAGAAGAAGATATTTCAGCCACCGTTCGTTTAATGAGCGATTTTAATGTAAATATGGCGCTAGGCGCCTTTATTCCAATCACCGGGGCTTTTTTCCCAAGCTACACGGCGACTTCACCCTTTCAATTCATGCTCCGCGCGGGATTTTCCATCGCGCTCTAGGAGGAACGCATGAAACGGACATTTTCTGTATTAGTTCTGATTGCTTTGGCGGTCACCGCCTTTGCGGATACTACCGCCGTACTCAAAGACCTTAAGGGTAAGGTAGAGATTAAACCCTTAGGCAAAAGCTGGGTAAAAGCCAAAGAGGGAATGGAGGTTGACATCCTGTCCACCATTTCCACCGGTTTTGACTCCAAAGCTACCTTGATGATAGACGATAACCAAATCGCCGTCGCTCCCCTAACCCGGCTTACCTTAGACAAGGTTGTGGAGCAGGCGGGCAAATTGGGTACGAACTTGCATCTTCGTGTAGGCAAAGTATCCGCTAAAGTTAAATCTTCAACTGGCGCGGCCCAGGATTTTAAGGTCACGAGTCCCTATTCCACCGCCTCCGTCCGAGGAACCGAGTTTTCCTTTGACGGCTTCGCCTTGGATGTGACCAACGGACAGGTCGATTTTCAGATCGGCGCGCCTGCCCGTTCGCTGTCTCTGCAGAACCTTAAGCGGGCTATCGAGAAACAGGTTACCGGCGAAGAAGCTGTGGAGGCCGAGGAAGTCGGCTATTCCGATTTTATGGCGTCCGTTGAAGAGGAAATGGGCGGCCTGGAATTTGAGTTAACCGATGAACAGGGCAACGCGGTGACGCTGGACGACCCCGAGGTTATCCAAGCTCTAACGGTAGCCATCCAGATGGCCACCACGGGTGGAGCCGCTTCTTCCGAATCCGCCCAAGCCGCCGCCGAAGCCGAAGCCGAAGTCGCCGAAGCCGCCGTGGCGGCCGCCGACGCGCTGGCCGCCGAAGCTGACGCCGCCGCCGCCGCCGCCGAAGCTGACGCCGCCGCGGCTGAAGCCGCCGCCGCCGAAGCCGCCGCCGCCGCCGCTGAAAACGCCGATGACGAGGAAGCCGCCGCCGCGGCCGAAGCCGCCGAAGCCGCCGCCGCCGAGGCGAAAGCCGCGGCCGAAGCCGCCGCCGCCGCCGAAGCCGCCGCCCGAGCGAGCGCCGAAAGCGCGAAAACCGAAGTTGAGGAAGCGAGGACAGCTGTGCAAGAGACGCATGAAGCGGCTCAAACAGAGGCCGCTCAAGCGAAGGCCGCCGTTGAAACCCTGGCTAAACTTGGACCCGCTCTCACTATCTCGGTTACGGCCGGTTCTTCGGCAAAATATGAATTCAACTACACGCCGACCACTCCCAGCGCGGGAGCGGGAAAAGCGGTCCAGAATTTAGCCGCTTCCATTACCCAGACCGACGCGAACGGCCAGACTACCACCACAACGGTGGATCCCGCCGCGCCCGCGACCGGCGATAGCGGAGCAACGCAAACGACAGTAACGAGCACGGACACCGAGACGCCGTCGACCGAACCGGTCGCGCCGCCGCCGCCCGCGCCCACCACCGGTAAAATCAAGCTGATTTGGAGGTAGGAGCCATGAAGACTATACGAACCGCGGCCTTTGCCGTTCTGGCTATATCATTAAGCCTCCTGGCGTCCTGCGCCTTGCTTGGGCCAAACGAGGGAGAAATCAGTTTCTCCATACCTGATCATATATTGGCGTCTTCGGCGGTTGAATCGTCGCGCGCCGTGCTCTCACAAGACGGGACTCTGGGCTATGTCCGGGTATATATGGAATCCGCCGGCGCTATCCTATTCCTGGGTACCGGCGGCGTGGTTTTCGAGACCGCTATTCCGGCTGATAAAACCATAACCATCAATGATGTGCCGCCGATGCGGAATTGCACGATCTATCTAGCGTTAAGCGAAAAAGGTAGCGGCGATTTCCGCGCTGTCAAATACGCCAAATCCGGCCTCTTCCATATCGTCGCCGGCGTCACGAGCGAAGTCGTCGTGGATACTTATCAGAGCCCCTTCCGGGATATCGCGAAGACGGCTAGCGGTTTCCTGACGGATACGGGCAGCGGCGTACGGGCCCTGGAATTCGGCGGCAGCCTGTATTTCCTGGCCGGCGGAACGCTTTATAAACAGAACGTCGAGACTGGTGTGGCGGATGAGGTTCTCGCGGTCAGCGGGAGCCAAGGCGACGTGACCATCGGCAAAGGCCTCGGTTTGGCCAAGGGTAAGGAATTACTCGCCACTGGCGGCTTTGGCGCGGATCAGCTCTGGATCAATACCGACCAGGGCATCTGGGCCCTTAGCGCCGACGGAAGGTCCATCAGCCAAGTAGGCGCGGCCGGAAAAGCCGTTTTGGATTCCGGCGCCCTAACCCTGGCTTATCAGGATGAGGAGACTGCCGTAGCGTTGGACGTGGCTTATTACCAATACGCCGGCGGAGTTGGCGGGGCTATTTCCTCGGATTCGGCCTGGGAATGGGAAGATATGGCCGATTATATCGACGAAGTGGATTTAGGACCAATAAAAGATACTATCCAGAACAGCACGACCAAGCTTATCGCCGACTATGACTTTGTTAGCGGCGAAGCCGGCGTGACTTTCGGGTACGCTATCGTTCCCGGTATCGCCTCTCTGCGTATAGGCGCCGATATCAAGACGACTTTGGAAGACCTAAATACCGAAGGCGCTTCCGCCGTCGATATACTCAACACCATTACAGCGGGCAATTCGATCATGATATCACCCGATGATCTGATCCGCGCCGTCTCCTATCTGCCGGGCGAGGCGAACAGCACGCTCTTTGTCGGCACAAGCCGGGGTTTGTACTCCATCGCGACGAACGCGGCTGACGGTAAGCTACCCGAAAATTATGTGTCGACCGCCATTAATTTAGGCCGCGCGACGGATATCATCCGGGTGGAAGCGAAAACCATCGGCGCTGACGCCTATGTCGCGGCGCTTAATAAGAGCGGATCAGTATTTATCGTAAAGAACGGTGTTCTGGTGGAAGAGTTTAAGTATTACACCGGCATTCCGCAATTTGACGGAAAAGCCGCTACCACCGGGGACCTCTTTTGGAGCGCTCAAGGTCTCGTAATCACCGGCGTGAACGGAGCCGTGCTTTATACGATCCCAACCTCCAAATAAATAAGGAAAGGCAGATGATGACTAAACGACTAGGACCGGTCCTAATATTGCTTCTTCTCGTTCCCGTATTGAGCTTTGGACAGATAGATTTGAGCGCGCTCAACACCGACGTTCAAACGCTGTTCACGTCCGTAGGCCGCGACCTTTCGCCCAGTCTTCATCAGATGGCTGTCAGCGGGTTCGATTCCGTAGGCGAAGCGCGCCTCAACGGGTGGACCCGCTTCTATGTAACGCCTTTAAGCGTTGGCCTCACCACTTTCAACGGACTTGGTTCGGTCTTGGACAAGACTAACGCCGAATATCCGGATACCTGGGCCTTCACGCTCTTGGAGATACCGACCTTAATTAAAAATATGGCGGCTTCGAATGAAACCGGCGCGGCTATCTTCGAGACGCTGACGACCAAGGCCGCCCTTTTGCCGTCTATTCGTATGGGCTTTGGTTTTCCCCTGCCCTGGGATCTTGAGCTCCTAGTCAACGGTATTTATATCCCCGAAGCGCTTACGACCTGGGGTATAAATTTGCTAGGCGATACTATGGCGGATTTGCCTATCGACTTGAAAGCCATCGGGCTCAATTTCAATATGTTCACCTTGGGCGGCACGCTTCGTAAAATCCTATTGGCGGATAAGAACGGTTTCTGGCGGCCTTCCTTGTCTCTTGGGGCGAGCTATGTGTATTCCAGCACCTCTTTTGGGGCCGATAACTTCAATATGGCGGCGCTCGGTCAGGAAAACGGCGTTGAGATCTCTGGGACAGGTACACTTAACATGGCCGGTAAGCTTGGTTTCGCGGCGTCCACTCACGCTATCGGCGCCGTTCTTCATGTCAGCAAGAGGCTCCTCTTTATCTTTACCCCTTATTTGAAAGCCGCGGCCTACTATCATGTATCTAATTACGATTCCGAATTCGATGTAAGCGCGGTGTTAGACCCCAATACGCCCACTGATTCAAGCGATGACATAGAGCAGGCGTTGAACGCGCCGGTCAGCCTAGTGACCGAGGATGTGTCTATCGTTCTTACGGGCGGTTTAGAGATAAACCTGCCTGTTATCACGCTTTTTACAGCTCTATCGTTGGATCTTGAACAGCCGCTTATAGATATAAGCGCTTTCACGCTTGACGGATTCGCGCTCAACGGTTTGGGCGTGAATGTCGGTCTACGCCTCCAGATTTAGGCAAGTCTTTTCAAGCTAAAAAGCCCGGCTTCGCGCCGGGCTTTTTTTATCTGACGTGGTTTAGGGCCTTATCGCCCGGACAAAAGCGGGACGAGGTCTTGGGGACGGTTCGTGATTATTCCCTCGCAGCCGGATTGAAGCAAACGCTGGGCGCTCGCGCTGTCGTCTATGGTCCATGGTACGACGGGACGGCCTTTGCGGTTCAGCGCCGCCTCCGCGAAGCGTTTTGCTTGGGCGGCGTCCGGCTTTAGATAATCGCAGCCGGAAAGCCAGCGGCCTTGGCCGCGCCGAAGGTAACAAGGGACGCCGGCGTCGCCGCTCCAGATGATCGCGGTAGCGTATTCCGGCGCGAATAATTTGAAGGCGGCGATGGCACTGGGATTGAACGAGGAAACGACGATTCCCTCCGGCTTGGCCTGGGGATGGTCGCGGAGCGCGGCCGCCAAAGTCCGGGGCAGAGGGTCATTCGTCAATAAGCGTGTTTTAAGTTCGATATCGATATATAACTTGGACCCGAATTCATCCAGTACGTCCGTCAGCAGGGGTAGCCGTTCGCCGGTAAAAGCGGGGGAGTAGGGGGCGCCGGCGTCCAAGTGGGAAAGCTCGTCCCATGAGCGCTCTTCTATGATCGAAGTTACGCCGGTGGTTCTCTGGGTGTTGGCGTCATGGCAGACCACCAGTTCCCCGCTGGCGCAGCGGTGGATATCGAGCTCTATGCCCGGCGCCTCATACTGTCGCGCCAGACGGAAGGAAGCCATGGTATTTTCCGGCGCCAGCGACGAACAGCCTCGGTGGGCGAAAATAAGCGGCCGGGGGCGATCTTTTAGAAGGGGGACACGGCGCGTCATGCCTGGCCTTCTTCACCCTTATGCTCGTTCGGCGCCGCTTCGTCAGCCTTCGCTTCTTCCGTTCCGGAAGGAGGCTCTGTCGGTACGGGCGCTAAACCCATTTTGGCCTTTAAGGCGGCTAGGGCGCTTTCGGCGTTGGCGGCGCGCTCCAATGTGGCCAGGTCGTTGTTGGTTTTGACCACGTCCTCATCGCCGGGCAGATGGCCCGCGGCCATGAGTATTTCCTGCTCCAACAGGTCCGGGTCTACGCTGCGCTGACGGGCGGCGACACCGGGCAGTTTACGGCGAAGCTCGTTTACCGTGGCGCGAAGTTCCTCGGTTTCTTGGGCAAGTTTATCGCGTTTTACCGATAGTGTAATAACTTCCCGCTCCGCCGCGGCGATAAGTTCGCTCTGCCCGGCGTCAAGGGCTAAACGCGAGCGTTTACGCCATTTCTCCAATTCGGCTTCCACTTCCGCTAAGGCGTTTTCGCTGAGCTTAAGGGCCGCGACATGGGAGATGAGGAAGTCTTTAGCTTGATTCTCGGTTAAGCCGGTAAGATCGTTTGTTTGGTCCATGACAGCCTCCTTTCATTATGTAAAGCGCTTCGGGGAACGCCGAGTTTGCGTAAGCCTTTATTTAATTCCGCCGCGATGTTTTTAGGGGCGTTGATCCAATAGGAGGAGGATTCCCAAGCATACAGCTCTGGATTTAGGCAAAGGCCTTTTGGTATAAGGCGGCGCAGACGTTCCGCGCTTAAGCGTCCTTTTTCGCCGCGCCAGAGCGGATCTCCGCTAAGACAAGGGATCACGCGTAAGCGGGCGGCCCTTTTGGCGGCGTTTTCCAATTCGGCCAGCGCGAAAAGATCGTCTCTTGAGCGAGCTCCCCAGATAAGAAGGGCGCGGCGCTCGCTGTCGGCGTCCGCTATAAAGCGGAACATGGATAGAAAGGGCGCCGCTCCAATGCCGATGGCGATAAAGACAAGCCGAGCGGCGCCGCTCGTTAAGCGGTAACTGAAACGGCCGTAGGGCCCATCGGTCTTGGCCTTACCTATTTTGCCGTCCTGTAATAGGGCGCGCAACGCTCCCGTCCAATCGTCCTGATCCCGTACATAAAAGTCAAGAAAGCCGGTTTCCGTGGGCGAGGAAGCGACCGAAAAAGCTCGGGCAACGGATAAAAGGCCCCTGTCGGGAAAGCTTAAGCGGAAGTATTGGCCTGGCAGAAAAGCGGGAAAGCTGTGGCTCTCCGGGGTTAGGCGAACAAGAAAGGTTCGACGCGGCGAATGGAACCTGTCCCCTGACGCCATCCATAGGGCGGAGCTTGGTCGTTTCCACCCCGTAAAACAGGTTTCGCGAAGCTTTGCTGTTGGATTATGTCTGGTAAGCGCGGAACGCATGAGGATAGTGTAATCTAAAGCGGAGATTTCGTCCCCTTCTTGTCGCTTAACTTCGCGTCCTTTCTGTTTTATTAGCGAATATAGCGGCCTCGTTTAAGGACTAAGCCCTTGAAGGTTAATGACGTTTGTCGCTATTCTGTCTAAATGCGTTCTCTTATCAAGCCCAAGGTTTTCAGTGCCGATATACGCGTTCCCTCGTCAAAGTCACATACGATTAGGCGGCTTCTATTCGCCGCCTTAGCCGAAGGCGAGTCGCTGATAGAGCGGCCTTTGGATTCGCTGGATACGCGGTCCTGTTTGGCCGCCTGCCGGGCTTTTGGTGCGGCAATCAAGGAAAGCGGGCGGGGCGAGAAGCTAGTCTGGACTATCGGCGGCTTGGGGCTTGGCGACGGCGGCGGGGTCTACCGCGAGTTGCCCACTCCAGAATCGATAATCGATGTAGGCAA
>CAZJJK010000067.1:0-17813 GCA_964546285.1 uncultured Treponema sp.
GGCAGGTGTGGCAGGGGGAGTACCAGAATCCGCCAGTGATCGATTTCAAGGCTGGAAAGCTGAAGGTGAAGGGGCAACCTGGGATGGGCTGGTTTGCCAAGCATCTAGCGGTATGAGGGCTGGTAGGGCTAGGCTGTGGCGACTTGCGTGCCGAGGCGAGGTCCCACTACGCGGCGAGGTGAAGTGCCGGCTCCGTTTCAATACCTATTAGGCTACAACAAAATTGGCAGCAGTTAGTAAGGGTATCCTAGAATCCCGCCAGCGAATCGGCTTGATCCATGGTAAGTTTTTCCAGAGACAAGAGTAAACGGCTCAGAATATCATGTTCCACCCTAGTGGGGACTAGAACGCCGGAAGCACCCGCGTCCACCGAAGCTGACGATTCCCCGCTTATAGCTTCAACCAAGGTCAAAAGCTCCATAAGAGCGGCCTCACGGCCAGCCTGCCGCTGTTGATTGGCGAAGGTTTCAAAATAAGCTTCCATAGAATCATACAAGTCAGGATAACGGGATTTTATCGGCTCGGTTTGAAGGACTTGCCAGAGCAGAAGCTTGGCGCGAAGCAATGAGGCGATGGTCCCGCTTTGGCCTTCGGCCTCGCCCGCGTCGGAGGAAACCGCTTCCAAGTCTTTACGCGCCTGGGCTATCCGAGCCGGCAAGACAGCGCGCGCCGCGGCATCCTTAACGATGCCAAGCCGATACCCGGCCATAGACGCCTGCTCCACAATAGAGGCCGCGGTTTCCTCGTCATCTAAAAGCAAACCGAGGGCTTCCCGATAGCGGTCCAAAGCCTCTCCCCAAGCGCCGCCAGAAGCCGAAGCGGCGGCGTCAGCGATCAGCGCCGAACCGACCCGCCGCGTTTCACCCAGCTTCTCTTCAAGCGCCGCCGCGCGCTCGGCGGCGAGGGTACGATCATCGGCTAAAGCCGTTTCAGCCGCTATCCTTCCCGCCCTTTCCCTATCGATATCAGCGCCTAAACTCGCTTCAATTTCAGCCGCGCGAGCAAGAGCCGCCGCGGCATCCGCCTTGGCAAGCCTGGCCGATTCTTCGGCAATGAGCCGCGCGGCGCGTTCTTTTTCCAGAGCCACGGCGCTTTCAGCCGCGAGCTTTGCCTCAAGCGCCGCTAGTTTTTTCTCAGCCAATTCTATCTCACGGGAGGCGGCTTCCTCGGCGGCCAGCCGCGCGGCGCGTTCGGAAGACAGAGCGGCCTCATATTCATTTTTAAGTTCGGCCTCAAGCTCGGCCAGTCTTTCAGCCGCTAGTCTAATTTCCGTCCTAGTCGCTTCCTCGGCGGCCAGCCGAGCCGCGCGTTCGGAAGCCAACTCGGCTTCATATTTCGCGCTTATCGCGGCTTCTTTGGACAAAGAAGCCGCGTCCAATTCCGCTATAGCGGCGGCTTGAGCCGCTTTAAGCTCCGTTTCGCGGCTGGCCAGAGCCGCGCTATAGCTGGCGGATAAGGCCTTTTCGCGTTCGGCCAATTCCGAGGAATGTGTCAGCGCTAATTCTTCCCTAAGTTTAGCTAATTCGGCCCTATGTGAAAGTGTCAGAGCGGCGTCTCGCTCGGCTAAGGCCAGAGCTTGTAGCCGTTCCTGGCTCAGTTTAACTTCCGGAATTTCGGCTAAGGCCTCTTCATACAAAGCTTTCGCCGACGCGTAATCGCCTTTGGCGAAGGCAAGCTCCGCCTCCGTCACCTTATCGCGGGCGGCGTCGATACGAGCCTTTGTTTGAATCAAGGCCGCGGCTCCAGAGGAATCCCTTTCCACTCGGCTTTTAATAAGCTCTTCAAGCGAACCGAGCATGAACAGCTCAACGCTTCGGCGTTTCTGAACGGCTTCTAGTGAACGGGCCGGTTCGGCGTCCAGCGAACGCCGTAAAAAATCCACGCTTGATAGAGCATCGGAATAAGCGCCGGAAGCTATCTTATCGCTTATCTCGTCATAACTAGCGATAATTCTCTGCTGAACAAGATCTTCTTGCTCTCGCAAAGCCTTGATTCTTTCCAAATCCGCCACGGCCGCGCTTTTCTCGGCCTCCATGACGGCGCTTTCTTGCCTATATCGCGTTGCCAGTTCCGCTTCGCGGGTTTCATAGAGTTTCTGAAGCTCAGACCGCTCGCTTTGAACCTCGCTTAATTTGATCTGGTATTCATCGATCAGCGTATCAACCGCGGCGGCGCTTTTCGCGGCTTCTTCCTGAGCCGCTATCTGGAATTCCTCAACGCGCCGCGCCGCTTCGGCTTTCAGCTCTCGCTCTAGTTGGTCTATCCGCTGATCGGTATCGCCGCTCGCCAAACCGGACGCGCTCAGCTTGGCGCGCTCGGCTTCTATAGCCTCCGCCATTTCAGCGGCCAGTTCCTTTTCTCTTTGCCGTATCGCGTCCGCGGTCTGGGCGTCCAAACGTTCGCGTTCGGCGACAGCCTCAGCTAAACGCTTTTGGAAAGATAGGATGGCTTGATCCTTCTGATCGATCTGCGCGGCTGATTCGCGCCGCAAAGCTTCCACCAACTGGTTCTCGGCGCCCTTTACCGCTCTTGCCTCCGAAACCAATCGATTCTCCTCGCCACGGGACACGGCGGAAAACAATAGAACGGCGCCGACAACCGAAATAATGATAAGCAGATTGACGATTAAGGGTAGACCCAGACCGCTTTTGCCGCCGCTGGGCCGCTCGGCGCTCGCGTGCAGCCGATTACGCTCCAAAAGAGCGTCAATCTCCTTAAGGACGTTTTCCCTTTCCTCGGCCGGTATTTCCACCATACTCTCATGCTCGTCCCCCTTAAGGACAAGGCGGAGTTGCTGCCGGCGGCGGTAAATGTCTAAAGCTCGTCTATATAAGCCGTTCATACTTTTAAGTACCTATCGTGCCTATATTATCGTCAAAAAAGCTCATTGGCTATCTAGTTTCGTCGTTTCCGTATCGATATTGTAAACGATAAAGGCGTAATTAATGAGTATACGGACTAAAATTATCCTGATCGTTCTTCCCCTTATCGCGGGACCGCTGGTGGTTACGGGGTATATGGCCTCGCTGACGGCCCGCAATGGAATAACCCGCGTCGCGACAAGCCTTCTCCAGTTTAAGCTGGAAGAACTCCAATCTTACGCCAATGGTCAGTGGAGTATTTTAACGGACAACCAACTGGCTGAAAACGCGGCCTTTGTGGACGCGACAAAATCCGCCATAGCCTCCTTTGCCCGCAACATGATCAGAGGCGAAACCGAGCTAATAATGGCGGTTGACTCAGACATGAATATCGCGGTGAGCACCGCCGACATCACCCTGTCCAACACCGAAAAAGAACGATTATCCGCCGATATAGAAGCGGGACTGCTGGGCTGGCGTTCGCTTATATTGGGCGGCGAGGAAAGAGTCTGCCAAATAGCCGCCTTCGCCCCCTTTGATTGGTATTTTCTAGTTACCGAACGCGGTTCATCGTTCTACGCTCCCATCAACGCCCTTTACCGACAAACGGCGATCATCCTAGCCGTATCCCTGGCTGTCTCCGTCTTACTGCTCCTCTCCTTCGCCGTAATCCTAATCCGTCCCCTGCGCCGCATGGTGGGGACCATCGCCGATATCATGGCCACTAACGACCTAAGCAAAAAAGTGGAAGTGAAGTATAGCGACGAGATAGGCGAGCTGGGCCATACCTTTAACCAGATGATTTCACAGTTGGACAAGGCTAACGAAGTTATTAAAGGTTTTGCCCTTCAAGCGGTGGTCGCTCGGCACAAAGAACGCAAAATCCGGAATATTTTCCAGAAATACGTCCCCAAGAACGTTATTGACCAGCTCTTCGCCAATCCGGAAAGTATGCTTGTCGGCGAAAACCGCGAGCTTGCCATTCTTTTCTCAGACATCCGAGGCTTCACCGGCATTTCGGAGAAAATGCTTCCGAACGAGCTGGTGGAATCGCTCAACGCCTATTTCGGTCTGATGGTGGATGTCATTATGAGCAATTCGGGCATAGTCGATAAATACATCGGCGACGCCATCATGGCTTTTTTCGGGGCGCCTGTCGCCACCGGCGACGAGGCCAACTTAGCGCTAAAATCGGCCTTTGAGATGATGGCCGCCCTAAAAGACTTTAACGTCTGGCAAAAACGGCGCGGTAGGCCGGAATTCAAGACAGGCATCGGCATCAACTACGGCTTGGTCACTATCGGCAATATCGGTTCGGAAAAAAAGATGGATTATACGGTAATTGGCGACATGGTGAACCTGGCCTCCCGCTTTGACGGCTTAACCAAGATTTACCGGGTTTCGCCCATCATCTCCGAATCCGTCAAGGAAAACGCGGCCCCGGAAACCCACAGCCGACTGCTGGACCGAGTGGTGGTAAAGGGCAAAACCAGCGGAGCCGCCATTTACACGGTTCGCTCCTCACTGTCCGCCAAAGAAGAGGAAGCGTGGGCTGAAAGCGAGGAAGCTATGCGGCTGTACTTTAAGAGGGACTTCGGTCTAGCCGCCGAACGCTTTCGGGCTGTCTTAAAGTTGCTGCCAAACGATGGTCCCGCCACCTTGCTTCTGGCGCGTTCGGAAATGTACAGCAAAACCCCGCCGTCGCCTGACTGGAACGGCACCGCCGTCATGGTGGAAAAGTAGCGATATTGCGCGCGGCCTCCGCCGCGCTTAAGCTAGAATCATGAAGCTTATCGATGATGACCGCCTGATTGGCGATGACGGCAAGCCTCTCTATGGCCTGCATTCCGGCCCCATCCTAACGCTGAACCTTGAGGCTTTTCGTTTTCACGGCCGCGACAGGATATCCCCCGCGAAAAACGCCGTTATTCGGGATTTCCAGCTTAAGCGCTGGCAGTTCATGGGCGTCGCCACGCCGGAATTCGTTTTCGGAGCGGCTATCGTTCACGCCGGCTACCTGTCCAACGCCTTCGCGTACGCCTTTGATCGCGGCGACCGCGAACTTGCCGAATTCAGCGCGGTTCAACCCCTGGCGGCTAAAACCGTCTTCTCCGGTAATATACGGGACGGTAAAGCGCTTTTCCGAGGCGGCGCTGACAGGATCGAAATGAACAACGAACAAGACAGCATAAGCTTGTCGCTTTCATCGCGATCCGGCCTAAAGGCGGAACTGCTATTCAACAGCGCGACTCCCCTCCTTTCGGTTTTGACGAGGGTTGGCTTAAGGCGCTTCAACTATACCACCAAAGGAGCGGGGCTATCGGTATCAGGCCAGCTAGAGTTGAACGGCAAGCGCTTTGGGCTTGATGGCGAGAGCCCCATCGGCCTTCTGGATTACACCTATGGCTACCTTGCCCGTTATACGTTCTGGAACTGGGCATCCGGCTGCGGAAACTGTGAACGGGGCGAGCGGGTAGGCTTTAATTTCGCCCAAGGGGTAAACGAAACCGGCTATACGGAAAACGCTTTTTGGATAAACGAGCGCCTTATTAAGGTCGATGTCGTGGACTTCCAATACGACGACCAAAACGAGAGGAGCCAATGGCGTATAGTCTCAAACGATGGAAAGGCGGACCTGGTATTCCGCCCGGAAGGCAAACGAGGGGCTGACGTAAACCTGGGGCTAATGGCCAGCCGCTTCCGTCAACCCTTCGGCTCCTTCAGCGGCGTTCTGCGCGAGGGGAAGAAGGTGTATACATTAAAAAGCGTCGCCGGTTTCGTTGAGGAACACGAAGCTAAGTGGTAAAGGAGCAGCCAAAACGCTTTTGCTTGACAGCTCTGGTAATGGCCTTGATAATCAAGCGATCCGCCTCAACGCGAGCGCGGTTTTTTCGCTTAAATCGATAAAGGGAGGGGTTTCCATGTCCAAATCAAGGCAGCTTATTTTTATCGCGATCCTCATGACCGCGCTTAGCCTGACGCTGTTCGGTTGCGGCCAACAGCAAAAATTTATAGGAACAACCTGGAAGGGCGTAGACAGTAAATTGTTCGGTACGGTTTTTAACCAGCTTACACCGGAAAACGCCGGTAAGTGGTCGGAAGCCGAACCTTCAGAGGATCGTTTTAGCTGGCCTATCTTAGACCAAATGATGAAAATCGCCGAAGAGCGCAAAATGGTCGTTAAGGAACATACTCTGGTTTGGTACCAGCAGATACCCCGTTGGCTCACCAAGGATAAAGCCGAAAAATCCGTAAACGAATGGTTCCAGGCGCTGAGCGAACGCTACGGCGATAAATTCCAGCTGATCGACGCCGTGAACGAACCCTTGGACGGCAGGCCCGAGTACTTCGACGGCATTGACTGCGGCGGCGGCCAATGGGATTGGGTCATTTGGTCCTTCAAACTAGCCCGTAAATACTTCCCAAAATCCAAACTGCTTATCAATGAATACGGCATCCTCAATTCCAAGGAAAAAACCGCCCGCTATGTGGACTTGATTGAGCTCCTCAAAGAACAGAAGCTGGTTGACGGTATCGGTCTGCAGGCGCACGGATTGGAACATACCCCCCCGGAGGAAATTAAGGCCAATCTGGAAACCATTAAGACACTTAAGCTTCCGATCTACATCTCCGAGTGGGACATCAGCCTTCCCGACGATAATGAGCAACTTACCCGAATGAAGGAGCAATTTCCTATTTTCTGGGACGAACCGCTGGTTAAGGGCATCACCTTCTGGGGCCACCTCGTCGCGAAAACCTGGCGTCCCGACGCCTTCCTGGTCTACAATGACACAAAATATCGGCCCGCCTTCCAGTGGATGCTGGATTATATAGCAAAAAAATAAGGCGGCAGCTCCTTACTCTAGTCCGTATTAGGTTTCATAGAGACCCCCAGAGCCAGCTCTGGGGGTCTGCTTTTTGAAAAACCCGATTACAAGGAAAAATAAAGCGCTTCTTACATTTTTTTTCGTCTCTAACTTTTTTTGAATTGACAGCTAAAACAAAGGGTACTTATACTAAAAATCGCCTAAAAAGCGGGGAAAAACTTGAGACTCAGGCTTAAACGGCGGGGTTTTTGTTAAAATGAAGGGTAACCGCGTAAAAGGGAAGACAGTTGAATAGAGAAATAGATGGATAGGTAAAAGAAGGCGGCCGAGGAAAAGTCTTCCGGTCCGTTTTCGAAAATGGCTGGGATGCTTTTTTAGGAGGACGCGACTATGCGGCAAGCCCCAAACTCTCCACCCCGACGTTTATTGATCGTCGTTTCGCTTTTGTTCTTTATGGGCTTCATGCTTCCCCTTGTGTTGCTTGTCCCCTTTGGTGTGCTTATGGGCTTAGTCACGCCGGAAAGCCTCGCTACCAACATCGTTAGTCCTAGTATCATGGCTATGGGCGGCCTGGAATTTATTATAGCCGTCGCTATCGGGCCGTACTAAGTTATACGCGCCTATCGAAAGGCGCCCGAAACAAACAATCACTCTTTGGCCGCCTTACCAAGACGGTTGATAATTGCCCTAGTAATCATCTGCGCTCAATATGTCGCCTTGGCTTTGATATTCTCTTCCGCCACACTTCAATCCTCCGTGCCAAACGGGGGTATTAGAAGTATGCTTTTGATGTGTTCTTTCGCCTTGCTTGTGCTTCCTCTGGTTTTATCGCAAATGACTAAGGTGGTGGAGAACGCGGTTAGGCAAATCGATAAAAAAATGAAAGCAGTTAGTATTTCAATCAGAACAAAGATTATTATTTTTGTCGGCTCAACGGTTCTGGGGACTTTACTGATGGCCAGCGTCGCTAACGACACGGCCAATTCAGTATTGGCGCTTGGCCAAACGCTTCCCGTCCCGACACTCGCTTTGAATATTATCATATCCATAGTGACAATAATATGCACCTTCCTTGTTCTAACGCACTCGGTCAATTCCATTACCAGCGCCACCAAGCAGCTTATGAGCGGCTTTTATCAGGGGGCGGAGGGTGATCTCCGCGCGGAGATAAGCGTATCCACTTTAGATGAAATTGGTAGCATGTCGGCGACAGCGAATAAGTTTTTCGGGGAGATCCGTCAGAACATGGAGAAACTGGGAAGCTCCTCAGGCGAGTTGTCTGAGCTGGGACAAAGCCTGTCCAATCGTATTTCGCTGGTAGCGACCTCCGTGGAACGAATCCAGTCTAATACGGCTAACGCCGAACAGCAGATGCGAGAACAAACCGCCACAATGAGTGAGACATCTACCGTTATTGAGCAATTAGCGCGCAATATCGAATCCTTGAATGATATTATTGATAATCAATTTTCCCGCGTTAAGGCGTCAAGCCTTTCCATCCAAGAACTGGAAGACGCCAGTAAGACGCTGGAAGAACAATCTTCTTCATCCAATCAGCGCGTAAGCGATCTGGTTCGCGCTTCAGAATCTGGTTCCGTTCAATTGGAAGAGATGATCGTCAATGTGGGCAAGGCCAAAGAAAGTTCTCGCGTCTTGGCGGAAGCGAATGAAATTATCGCCAACATCGCCGAACAGACCGATCTTTTGGCGATGAACGCGGCGATTGAGGCGGCTCATGCCGGCGAGGCTGGCCGCGGCTTCAGCGTTGTCGCCGACGAAATCCGCAAGCTCGCGGAAGGGTCTTCAGCTCAGTCCAAGTCCATCGGTATCAACTTAAAGGCCGTTGAACAGGCTTTCCAAGCCGTATCCGAAGGATCCGTGGAAGTTCAAAAACGTTTTCAGGAAACCGAAACCGTGATCAGCCAGGTACGTGAACTAACAAGCTCGTTGTCGGCTTTTTCCTCCCAAGTACTCCGGATTACGGCCTCTCTATCAAAAGCGCTTAAAGAAATTCTAGATCTATCGGGAACTATCCAAAATGGTTCTTCCGAAATGAAAACCGGAAATGAGGAATTGCTGCGGGCGGCTACGAATCTTGTGAAGACAAATGGCAGAACGGCGGAAGCGGTTTCGGAAATACATACAGGCGCCCAAAAAATTACGGAAACCGTTATCGATCTACAGGACCATGACATGAGAGTGGAAGGGGTCGTTCAACAATTAAAGGACATGATTAAGCGGTACAAGGTTTCCGAGCCGAAAAACCAAATGGAGAAACAAGAAACAGCGGGTCGGGACGGCATAACCAAGCGGCTTTCGTAATAAGCGTCACACAAGGGGGAAAGCTTGAAAAAGGTATGCGTACTATTAGGCGGAGCTGGCGGCATGGGCTTGGAAACCGCGAAGCTGATGGGCCGCGATTATCAGCTTATCATCGCCGATACATCCGAAACCAAGCTGGAACAAGCTATGACGGAGCTTAACAGCGTTGGAACCACTGTACACACAAGCGTCTGCGATATAAGTAAACGCGACCAAGTCCGCGACCTAGCCGCTTTCGCGCGTGAAAAAGGCCCGGTTAAGGCGGTAATCCAAACGGCGGGCTTATCGCCCAACATGGGCGCCCCCTTCACTATCCTAATGGTAAACGCGGCTGGAACGTACAATGTATGCTCCGCGTTTTACGAAGTTATGGACGAGGGGTCCTGCCTTATCGCGGTTTCCTCAATGGCGGCCCATCTGGCCCCATCCTTTATTTTCCCCAGAAGCGTTTATCCGCTCTGCGCGAAAGACCTTGATCGTTTTATTAATAAACTGGCGGCGAAGCTTCGTTTTATTCCTAAGAAATATAAATCCGCGCTAGCGTATTGTTTTTCCAAAGATTTCATTATCTGGCTTGTCCAGAAAGAAGCGGAACGTTTTGGCGATAAGGGAATACGAATACTGTCCGTATCCCCCGGCAATTTTGATACGCCGATGGGCATGATAGAGAAGGCCGAGGGGGAAAAGTTTACGGCGCGTAGCGCCCTAAAACGCTTTGGAAAACCGGAGGAGATTGCCCACTTATTCGCTTTCTGCGTCGATGAGCGTGTGGCTTATCTTACGGGAACGGACATTCTAATGGACGGCGGAACGGTAGCGTACCGCAGGCGGCCAGCCTTATCGCTGTCCTAATTGACAAAGAAACCTAATAGAGCCGCCGATAAGAGCGGGGAAAGCTCGAAAGGCCGCCGCTTTTTCGTTGACAGCTACCATAAACGGACGTAGCATCGATCCATCCATGGAGGTTCCTATGAAACAAGTACGTCTTCCGTTCGCCGTCTTTGCCGTCTTAGCCGCCTTCGGCTTTATTCTATCCAGTTGTCAGGGCGTTTTCCAACAAGGCGCCGATAACGAAACGGATATCATCGCGGCGAAACAGGCGGCCAGCGCCAGTTTCGCTGACGCTCAGACGGAATTTTTCGGGCTTTTGGAAGCCGACGCCTCGGCCAGAGGCGGCAGCGCGTCAGCTTCCCCGACGGAAGAAGCTAGTCAAACAAGGGACTGGGACCTCAAGGATAGACTGATCGCGGAGGCTTGGACCGCTTATTATTCCGGCGACGCCAGCGAGCTGGAACGGCTACTTAAAGAGAACGGACTCTATGACCAAGCTATGAAGCTTATCGATACATACGAACTGAAAGAAAAAGAAAGCACGCTCGCCCTGCCTTCCGGCCTGACCGACCCCGCCTCACGCTCAGTCGGATATTCGTTCTTCAATACCCTGTACCACGGCGACGTGCTTGTCTGCTACGGCGGTTCATCATCGTCAAGCTCCACACTCTTAGGTTTACTGATCCCCGGACATTGGAAACACGCCGGCATTTGGGATTATGACCGCCGCGACCTAAGCTATTCGGTGCTGTCGGCCTCAAATGAAACCGACTACCACCAGAACAATCCCGGCTTACTCGGCCGGGTCGGTTATGAATCCAAAGAAAAATGGATAGGCGAGAGCGCGGTAGCCGGCCTGCGCGTTAACGGCCGGACAGCCGCCAAAGCGGCGGCGGCGGTAAATTACGGAAAAACCTTCATAGGGAAGGAATTCAACTTTTTCGTCACGCGCGATTCAAACGACCAATTCTACTGCTCCAAGCTGGTCTGGCGCTGCTGGAAATCGCAGAATATCGATCTGGAATACAACACCTGGTATTACTGGCGGGGCCAATGGGTAACCCCCACCGATATTTGGGACGATGGCGACACCAGCTTTATCGGCGGGGATAGTTGGTAGGAAAACCAAACTCAGGCCGCCGGCGGGCTTGGTTGGCCGCGCCGGCGCTCGCGGTTTTCGGGTTTTTCGCCGCCGCGGCACTTTACGGCGCTGGCAAGAGCGAACTGAAAGTCGCGGTAAAACAATTGGACGCCGCCTACGATCAGGTTCTGCTTCTATCCACCGGCAAAAGCGTCGTTGGCTATGATCCGCGAAGCTTAGAACGGCGAATCAGGTTAGATTTCGATACCTATATCACCTGCGGCGATACGGACGCGGAAGGGCGGCTTTATCTTGGCGATCAAGGCGCCAGGATAGGCGATTTCGGCCAACGGCTCTATATTCTGGACAGGAAAGGCCGTTTGGCGGCCTCAGCGACCGCCCTCCCCTCCCCATCCTTTGTCGCCCACCTGGACGGCAAGGTCTACGCCGATACCAATATCGTCTTTGAAGGGCAACGCGGCGGCTTGAATATTTTTGACGCGCGGTCTTTGGAATTGTTGTATACGACGACCGAGCTGGCCGGATACTCTGGCGACAACCGCCCCATCCTGTACAAGGGCCGTGTATTCTTAGGCGTCATAGGCGAAAACGGCCGGTCCAATCGCCTCTATATCATCAACCCCGATAGTCTGGAATCGCGGGAAAGCGAAAAGCTGTTCGATAAACGCTTTCCTTCAGCCGTATACAGCTCCGCCGCGGCTGGGGGCAAGCTATTCATCGTTTACAGCTTCGCGCGGGCGGTAGCCGTTTTCAGTCTGGACGCCGACGATCCCGGCGACGCGCCTTTGGCCTATATCGATCTACGCGAGGAAGCCGGCTTGTGGGAATTGGCCGCCGACAAGGAATATTTTGGCGACCCAGCTGACGGCTACCCGGACTATTTTGTATCCACGCCTCAGGTGTCTGGCGACAGCCTCTACCTCTTTGTCGCCAACGGTATCGTCACGGTTGGCGAACCGCTGCGGGCTATTATCGAGATCGATATAAAAAGCTTAAAAGTGAAGCGGAGCGTGCGCTTAACGGCCGGCGGCTTAGCGCCCAGCGCCGGGAAACTGCGTTTCGTCAGCGAGGGTAAGGCTTTTATTTATGACATCGGTTTTCTTTCCGTTTTTGATCTGACAAATGGGAAGCTTGTGGATATAATCGATCTATCACGATAAAACAATGGAGCGTCTTATGAAAAAGCTTCTCACGTTTATGGTTCTTATCGGCCTTAGCTCGGCGCTATGGGCACAAGCCGCGTCTGTGGAGGCGCCGACGTCAAAGCTTAAGCTATCGCCCTTCATCAATAGCGTATTTCATGTTTCCCCCGGCCTAAAATGGAACGGCGCCGAATTAGGGCTTAGGGCGGAATTCGGCGAAGGGCGTCTGCGGCCAGCGCTGGGCGCCGCCCTGATCCTCAACGGCTACTATCTACTTGGCTTAGCGGCGGAAGCCGGCGCGGCGGCCGATCTTTTTACGGTTGGACCGGCACTCATCGGCGCCTCTGCCCTGGCGCGCGCCGAAATAACCGCCTCCGGCTTTTTCGCCCCAGGCGCCAGCGTTTTAGTCAGCGCGGACTTCGCTTTATCGCCGCGAAGCGCCTTAAGCGTCCAGAGCGGCGTCAGTCTGCGTTGGTTTTTACAGTTTGAGCCTATTAAGAATTTCGTCACCATCTGGGAGCTACCAGTGGGGATAAAATATAGCTGGAAATAAAACCTAGTATTCCTAAGCTGGAGATTTCCTCCTTTTCCCGCCGCCGCGATCAGCTGGCGGGGGAAGAATAAAGCGTTGGTTTAAAGGGGATTTAAGTATACCCCGCTATCCTTGGGCTTTAGTGATTGATCCTAAGATCAATTCTAAGCCTGAGAGCAGGAGCCAAAGTCATGAGGAAAGGAAAAGTACGACAAACGTTAGCGTTGCTGCTAGCCGCTATTGGGCTGCTCGCGAGTTGTTCGTCCATCAACAGTTTTTTTAAGGGTTCGGCCGACAAGCTGAAAAAGGCCGAGACGGCCTGGAATGAAGGCAAATACGCCGACGCGGTTTATGACGCCATAAGCATTATTAAAGAAGACCCCGAATTTGAGGCCGCCAAGGTCTTTATCCGTGACCGCTATGCCGACGCCATCCTAAAGACGCGGGATCAGATTGAAAAAGCCGAGGGTATGGCTCCGCTTGAAAGAGAGGAAACACGCTTTCAGCTTTATTCCTCACTGAAGAGCCTTTATAGCGGAATTTCTTCTCTTGGTCCGATAAGCGGAGCGAAAAACGCTTGGACCTGGCAGCCGGATGGCGCCATCCCCGACGGCGGCCCAGAACTGGAAAAAGCCCGTGAGTCAGTGGTTAACGTTTGCCTTAGCGAAAGCGCGAATTTCTTCAAGGAGATGAAAGCGACAGAGGGCAGGGACCTGCTTAAAAAAATCCTTAGCTACTATATCAAGGAGTATGCCAGTGACAGCGACGCGAAGAAGGCGTTGCGAGCCAAAACCATACCTATAATCATTTCAATCGTTAAGGATTATGGGCGCATCGCGGTAAACGCGACTACACAAGCTCAACTGGAAGAGGCCTTTAAGACCTTCGATTTTATAGATGAATACGCTAAGGGCGACGCTGAAATAGCCAGTCTCCGCGCTACCCTGGAGGCGAAGGCCGCCGAGGTCTACGTTTCGGAAGGAAAAGCCCTGGAAGCCTCGGGCGACATCGATTCTCTCCTGAAGGCCCGAGCCAAATATCAGCAAGGCTTAAAGAAGCTAAGCAAAAACACCGCGTTAACGGCCGCGTTAGGCGCTGTCAATGTTAAGATAGCGGACGCGTACTACGAACAGGGTTACGCCAAGGAACAGTTGGGTGACGATGAATCGCTTAAGGCCGCTATCGCGCTCTATCAAAAGGGTTTTGATTACGACGCTAAAAACGCCAAGCTGATTGAGGGTGCCTTCCGCGCCCAGACCGCTGGCGCCGAACGGTATTACCAACAGGGGCTCACCGCTGAAAAGGCGATGGGAAGGGATCCCGCCAAGGGCAAGGCGGTTATCGCCTTATATAAGAAGGCCCAGGAATGGATTGAGGATTATAAGGATACAAGCTCCCGCATAGAGACCGTAACGGCGGCGACCACCGTGACAGTCCTTGTAAGCGCCAGCGGGAATACGCCTTTGGAGCGCGGTATAGAGAAAAGCTTGGCGAGCGCTCTTAAAAACTCCGCGGGGACAGGCTTCAAGATACTACCAGGGGCGGACAATGGCATAAGCCTAACAGGCGACTTGACAGCCAACGGCGCTGAAATTCTTTCCGTGGCGAGACGACTCAACGCCCTGTATCATATTTCCTATACAGTCTCCCTGGAAAAACCGGTTGTCACCAGCGAAAAAAGGGAAGCCGCGCCGGTTACGGTGTACTATTACCAAACCTTGTCCGGTGAAATCGGCAAGCTTAAGAGCAAGGCTGATTACGACGCGGCTAAGGTGTTGGAAACAGCGTCCGGCGGTTATGAGAAATTCATCGCCATTCAAAAATGGAAAGAATATGGCATATTTAGCTACACCGATGTTTTTGAGAAACGCGTCCAGACCTTACCGCTCACTATTATAGTCAGCGCCAATACTGTTTCCGGCAATAAGCAGCTATGGTCGCGGACCGTAAAAACCGGAATTCCTGTCTCTGAAGAAATTCTCTCCGATGTCAAGGTAGAGAACAACAAATTCCGAGACTTTGCGTTGAACGGGCGCAATATGAAGTATAAAGCCCTCTTGACCGACGCCGCTTGGCAAAAACGGGTGGATGACAGTACAGGCCCCGCCAAAGAGATAGCCACTAAGGCTAAGGACATAGTAGCCGCGATCAAAGCTGACGCGGCAAAGTAATATCGATAGCGAACAGCTCCCCTAGGGGGACCGTTCGCTTCAGCCCTTCCACGAAATTATTAGCTTGTAGAAGGGCCTTGGCCGGTATAAACTAAAACACACAAGCTTTATCGTCGCTTTTGGAGGATAGCTGTGATACGCAATGAAAACGAGGTCCCCATCCAGGCTATGACGGGAGAAGGCATTGTCGGCGTTGATAAGCGCATATTGATCGGCCCAGCCGATGGGTACAACGCCTTTCTCCGCGTTTTTACCGTCCAACCCGGCGGGCATACGCCGCGTCATAGCCATCCCTGGTACCATGCCAATTATATTTTGGAGGGAGAGGGCGTCTTGACTATCGCTGGGGAAGCCAGACAGATAAAACGCGGCGACGTCGCCTTTATCAAGGCCGGGATAGAACATAACTTCGCCGCGACAGGAACTATCCCGCTGAAATTTATTTGTCTTGTACCCCCGGAAGGTGACAAATATTAGGAAGCCACGCGGGGCTATCTCCTTTTATATATTGTATTTAACCGGGGAAAGGTTTATGATGGAAGACATAAAACGGTCTAGGCTCGCTCTTCGCGTTACGGCCAGTTCGGTACTGATAATCCTTATCGTTTATTTCATTATGCAGACGCTGTCGTATTTCCGCGACAATATTCTGCTTGGCGTGTCTGACTTATCCGCCTTGCCGGCGGCCGTTTTTGGCTTTATCGGTATGTATGTCCTGCCTCCTATGGTCGTTTTCGGCATAATACTGTATGTAGCGGCCCTACCTTTGGAACGGACTTTGGAACGTTTACGTTCAGGCGAAAGCGTTGATGCGGCAACGGTGGAAAAAACCAGGCTTAAAATTCTGTCGTTTTCGCGCCTGGTGCTGATCTTTTATCTGCTCGGCTTCGCGCTCGGCTTCCTTGTTTTAGTGATAGTGGAATCCGGCATCGCCGGCATCGCGGCGCCGCACCGTATCGTCGTCCTGTTTTTCAACCTTTCGACTGGCTTTATTTTCGCTTCAGCTCAATCGTCCATAAACAATGTCCTTTTTAAGGAATTACGGAACCGCCTGGCGCTGAGAGAGATTGGAAAGCGCAAACGGCAATTACGCGGAACGCTTAAGCAGGTCTTGCTCGCGGCCGCGATGGCGTACTATGTCTGGGGCTTTCTGGCGTTCAATCTACGCGACGCCAATGCCTACCATAATTTGCAAGTTAAGACTCTCCAAACGGTAGCCACGGGTCAGGCGACGCGTGAAGACGCGGCCGCGGCCTTCCGCGCCTCTTTCGCCAGCGCTTTTCCAACAGCGGCAAACCGACCGGGATTTCGGATAGATTCAGTGAGCTTGCCTTGGGACCTTAATAAACCCTACGAGACGATTCAGTTCCACATCGCCCTGCTCTGCTTCCTGTTCGGAATATCTTCGGTGATATTCGTCCAAATCGTTATTTCCAAAGACACCAGGGACCAAGTCGCCGCGATCACCGACCGCATCCGCGATGTTACGCAGGGCGATGGCGATTTGCGTAAACGCCTTAACCTTCAAGCCATGGATGAATATGGCGCACTATCGGAATCCGTCAATTCGCTCTTAGACCGCTTTGTCGATATCGTAAGCCGGATAGCCGCCGCCGCCACGCAAACGCGGGCGGGAGCGGCCGCCATCGACCGAATGCTGGCCGAAGCCGAAGCCAAGGCGGGGTCTACCGTTAACGCGGTACTGGATTTGACGAGAGCGTTGGACAGTCAAGCGACCGAATCGCGCGGACTAACCGATGCCGTCCGTTCCGTTGATATGGCGGCTAAAGCGGTCGCGGTCGCGGTGGAAGCTCAACGAGACAACGCCGCCGACACCGCGGCCGCTATGGAAGAAATGTTCGCTAACATCAGATCGGTTGAAAGCATGACAAGCCGCTCCGGCCAGCTGTCCGAGGACTTGGCGGAAAGAGGCTCCGCCGGAGGCGCCGCGGTGGCCGATACGGAAGCGGCTATAGCCGCCATTGAGGCCTCGGCCAGCGATGTTTTATCGGTTTTGCGAACCCTATCCAAAATAGCCGGAGACACTAATCTGCTGGCGATGAACGCCGCGATAGAAGCGGCACATGCCGGTGATCAAGGCGCTGGCTTCGCTGTCGTCGCCGACGAGGTAAGGGCCCTAGCTTCCACGGCAGCCGCCCAAACCAAGACCATCAGGAACCACCTAAAAGACATGGCTGAAAAGGTCCGCCGAGGGGTGGAGCGATCCGCGGCCTCCGATACCGCTTTCCGAGGTTTATCGGAAGGCATAAGCCAGGCCGCGGCGATATCTCAAGAGATAGAAGAGGCCATGAAAGAGCAGTCCGCCGGAACCAAATCCGTGGAAAGCGCCCTTAACCGCGTGATTGAAAACGCCGAATCCATCAAAGTGCTAATCGAAAAGCAGGGAGCTGAAACCATCGGCATGGCCGAACGTCTGGACACGGCCTTAAGCCGTTTATCGGAATTAGCTTTATCATCCCGCGTTCAGGCCGAGGCCGTCCGCGAACTGGACACGTCCTTCGCCGCGGTGCGCAAAGAAGTGGACAGCAATATGTCAGCGGTGGACAAGCTGAACCGGGAGTTATCCACGCTTAAGTCGTAAAAGCGGACAAGCTCGTTAGGCCTACTAACTGCTGCCAATTCTGTTGCAGCCAAATAGGTATTGAAACGGAGCCGGCACTTCCCCTCGCCGCGTAGTGGGACCTCGCCTCGGCATGCAAGTCGCCACAGCCCAGCCCTACCAGCCCTCATACCGCTAGATGCCTAGCGAACCAGCCCGCCCCAGGTTGCCCCTTCACCTTCAGCTGCCCGGTCTTAAAGTCGATCACTGGCGGATTCTTGTACTCCCCCTGCCACACCTGCCGCATCCATTCTTGCTTGCCCATCTGATGACTCCACACATGCCGGTGAGTATATAAGCGCTCAAAGGCCCAGCGATACCTCGGCCCTCCCGGAAGCCCCGTCATATCGGCGTGGGTCATCTCGCTGTCGCTATCCTTCCGATTGAGTATCCGATACGGCTTAC
>CAZJJK010000068.1:0-5938 GCA_964546285.1 uncultured Treponema sp.
GCTCTAATAGAACCAACCCGATTTTCGCCTATTATCGCCGATCCTAGTATCCTTTTTCCTGAAGAAACCCCAGACTCCTTGTGGCGATTAGCCGCCCATAGCGCCTGGGGAATACATCTTTTTACCTCAGACGACGGTGTTTTATGGCTAGACAAGGGCCTTATAGTGAGAAACGCCATGAGAGCGTTCTTAAGGAAGATTGAAAACAGCTATTATTTATATTATGAAAAGTACGCGCCCCTGGCGCTACCCCTAACGATATTACCTAAAAGGCCCAGTTGGAAATCCACAATAAAGGCGCGTTCCAGTCAGGATCTGAAAACATGGTCAAGGCCTACTCCTTTATTGCGCCCAGACGCTGACTGGACAATAGATAGCGCTTATGGGGCCTCAATTTCCAATCCCTGCCTAGTAGAATATCCAAGCGGGCATTGGCGGCTTTACTATTCCGCGGGCCTTGCCCATGTAGAAGACTGCGGCTTTGAGGAACCTCGCTATATAGCTCTAGCGGAAGCGACGGGGACAAGCCCCCTTGGTCCATTTATGCCAAGGGAATTCCCCATACTTGATCCTGTCAATGATAATCAAACCGGTGTTATAGGCGCGGGCTCTATGAAAGTTCTCCGTCTTGATGATGGTTGGATCGGTTTACAAAATAAGATCTACGCGGATAAGGCGGGGCTCTCTCGATCCGCCTTATTTATACTCCGTTCCGACGATGGCATAAGCTGGCGACAGGCTCGCGCCAAGCCACTGATAGAGCCCAGCTCAGGCTGGCGATCTTCCCATGTTTATGCTTGCGACTGCCGATACCGTGAGGCGGATAATCGGTTTTATTTATACTATAACGCTAGGGACGGCTGGTATAAAACCGAAGGAAGAGAACGCATAGGCCGATTGGTATCTGAAACAATCACGCGTTGACACACATACTCGAAAGAAGGACTTTCCCGTCCATTACCTGACTCATAACGCCGAGAAATGGGCCTGATTAATGAGTATCTGTACGCTGACGCCAAGTGCTGGAATCGCCAAGAGTCTTATAGCCCCCCACCAGATATTTCTGGAATACATTCAGGGGATTGAGCGCAATGCCCAAAAAACCATCTCCTACATATAAGCCTGGAGGGTCGCCTTCTCTGATTCGAATATGATTTAACCATATATCTTTTAGCTATCCTTTCTCAGAGTGTTCCAAGGAGAGGGATTCTTCCCTTCAAATCAATTGGCCCAGGTCACAACAGACTTGGCAGCAGGAAAAGGCTTACAAGGGATGCGGCTTTAAGTGCCTCATACTTCTAAAATACGGTAGCGATGGCAAGGGCCTTTAACAAAAACCTAAAAAGCCCTTAGCTTTAACCGAGTCTCAGTTTACAGATATTTCATAAGCTCGGCGGCATGATTAGCGGGACTTACTTTAGGGAAAACCCGTATAATATTACCCTCAGGGCCGATAATTAGGGTAGATCTAATAATTCCTTCATAGCTTTTACCATAATTCTTTTTTATGCCCCAAGCTCCGCAAGCTTTGATAAAATTCTTATCTGGATCCGATAATAACTTAAATGGCAGACCATATTTATCAGTAAATTTTGCGTGAGAAGCCTGTGTATCGGCGCTAACCCCAATCACAAAGATGCCTTTAACAAGAATATCGGCATACGCGTCCCTAAACGAGCAGGCCTCCTTTGTACAGCCTGGTGTATCATCTTTAGGATAAAAATAGAGGACTGTTGTCTTGCCACGAAGATAATCAGATGTAATTGTTTCTCCCATTTGGTCGCTAAGCGAGAAATACGGTACTTTGTCTCCCTCTTTTAACATTTCCATTCCTCCTATTACGACCTTAATAAAAAACCTTCAATGGTAAGTATAATTTTTTTATGCCGAAAAAAGCAAAAACCAAAGCGCTAATAAGCGGAACCTCTTAAACCCGAGCTTATCCTAACGTACGTTAAATTATGTAATATATAACGATAGATAGTAAGCACACAGCGCGAACGTCACTATTATTTTGATCCATACCCTTGATATGATTCAACTATCAAAGAGTCAATCGTTGGAGGCTTGATTGAATCGTTGCCGATCACTACAATGCCGCCCCAAGGTAGGCGCTGTACAGGCATGAACCTGTCCAATAATTCCAACCATAGGGTTTCACGATATAAGGCACAGCGTTTCAAAGGGTTTAATCGTAATAAAGTAATCCTTAAGCGATGAATACGCTCGCCCCATTTTTAATTGGAGAGTATTTCTAGTAATGATCCAACAATTCTCAATCAGCTCTTTCACATCACGAGCCTGTCATAGGTATGCGCTTCCGTTCCTAGCGCTTACCACTATTTTTCTTCTCAGCGCCTGTACTCGCGAGAACGCGGGAGAAAGTATTTCTGAAGCGGCTAATACTTTTCTTCATCCTGATGAATATAGGGCTACAATTCTTAAAACCAGCGGCCGAGCCGATCCTTTATTAAGTTTATACCGCGACCCTCAGTCACGAGAAACCATAATTTCTCTATTCTCCGCCATAGTGAATTCTGACACAATCGCGCGAATTATCTTAGAAGAAGCGGATAGCTATAACCTAGCTCCGGCATTAATGACCGCTGTCGCTTGGGAAGAAAGCCGGTTTAATATCAACGCCGTCAACCGTAATGCCAACAGCATCGACAGAGGCTTATTTCAATTAAATTCTCTATCATTCCCGAACTTAACGGAAACAGATTTTTTTGACCCCGCGCTTAACACACGCTATGCCGCATCGCATCTACGCTGGTGTCTTGACTACGCGGGCTCTGAGGTTGCGGCCTTAGCTATGTATAACGCCGGAACAGCCAGGGTTCAAAAAGGACAAACTCCTAAGAAAACCTTAGATTATGTATCTCGAATACTCGCTTTTAAGGAAGGAGTCCATTCTCTGTCTGACAGCGAACTCCTTCCCTTCTGGAATGTTACAGCTGAGGGAATAGTACAAGCTCAATCCAGCGAGAAGGTGGCGATACATATCGCGAAAGCGAGTTCTGCAGTCTTTGCCACAGGAAACTAAGCCTTTTCAGTAAAAAGAACGAATCGAATTTCGCCAGAAAAACCCGCTGCCAATATAATAAATCGATTTCGTTCCCTATCCGCCTGAACTTCAAAGCACTGCTTTTCATCACTGGCGGGAGAAGCGATTGATCTCCACGTAGACTCAAAACATTCAGATGGCGCGTATATTTCCGTAAAGGCTTCTACCAAAGGGTCCGCTATATAGCTGTATTCAAAATGACGACATCGCCTATCCCAGTGAAAATTAAGAGGACGGCCCGCCGTCGCTATGGGATAAGGCCGCCGCCAACCGTCAATACCGCGAGCGCCGGCGTCCTCACTACTATCCACAACATCATCGATTGACCATATAGATAAATCCTCTTCGTTCCAGTTATCTCCATGTTTATGAGAATTACTTGCCGCGTAATTCCAGATTGTGGAATGAGCGCGCAAGCTGTCTAAAGCATCATAGTAAACGTCGGCAGCTTCCGCCTGAGCATGATAAGCGCCTGTACGATACGCGCGTCTTCCATTTAAATCAAAGGGAAGTCCGAATTCTCCAAGCAAACAAGGCATCCCGCCCATCTCATTTTTCGTCCAATCAAGGGCTTTCTCTACATTATTCCGGTATACCGCTCTTACGGCCTTTCGACCGAAGACTGGACGCATCGTTGAGACATCCATCGTAAACCAGGGTCGGAACGATTTTGTGAATAATGTTGGTCCATCATAGCAATGGAAAGCATTAATATATCCATCACCGTCAGAAGGAAGCCAATGGGGATGCCCCTCTTCAGGGACCCCTTCAATAAAAATGAGGGTATTAGGATTCACTTCACGGAGCGTTTCGGCAAAGCGTTTAAGAAAGGGTTTTAAAAAATCATCCGCGAAATGAATTGGGCTATTTTTATAGCGCGCGAAATAATCCGCTTTTTGCAGAACGGGTTCCCCTTCAACCTTCTTCCAAACGCCTTCCCGTTCCCAGGGGCAGCCATATTCATCCTTAAACAAATTAAGGCCATCGGAATTAATCCGAGCGATTCCCCTGCTATGTATCCCAAGAAGCCCAGTTTTATAGATTGGGACTTCCACCGAGAAGCCAGAAGCCGCGGCCATTGCTTGGAAAGCGTTCGGTATGGGACCAGTCTTAACGGGACAATTCTGAAGCCTCTCAAGATGCTTATAGCCGATAAAACCTGGATGAGGCTCGTTCATCGTACCCCACCCAACAATAGCCGAACAGTCCTTCCACCGTCTGTAAGCATGGCGCATGGCCGCAAAATACCGTTTTTGGAGCCAATCCTTCACGCTATCGCCGTCTATAGTCGTCTTGGGCGCATACACATCGCCGGCAAAAAAAAGCGTAAACATCGTAGCCGCGGCATAACGGTTATAATTTGTTGGCCAACACATCCGCGGAAACGGCGAACCAAAGCCCTGATGCGTTAGCGCCGCTCCAGTATCGTAAAGCCTGGACGGATCCATGCCAAGCGCCGTTAAGGTCCATAAAGGGGCCCCATCACCACCTGTCCATCGACTCCAAACATCTTGGTGCGGGTCAATAAAAACATGGATCCCGTAATTTTCAGCCTTTTTAAGTATCTTCCTAATGTAGGATAAATAGGCCTCATCATATAATCCGGGTCCGGCATGCTCAATCGCCTCCCAGGTAATAATCAAGCGAAGAAATAAAAAACCCCAGCGCGCTAAGCGAGAGAAATGTTCGTCAGCCTCCTCTAGCGGGAAGGGTCTTCCAATAAAAGAAACCGCTTCAGCATCAAGAAGGCTGTCAGGACGCCAAGTCGCGCCATCGGGCTTATAAGGAACCTTAGAATCCCCACCCAGATTGCAGCCGCGCAGTATCAAAGTACGTCCCTGCTCATCAATAATTCTGTCTCCTTCAATCCGCATCTAAGCCCCCTGTCTAATTGTAGCATTCCATATCGCTTTTTGACCATTTTCTCTTGTTTACCCTGAAAATGGTGATATAATAAAAGAACGAAGATTCATTCTTTACAAGCGAGACCCTTATGACTATAGCTATCAGCGGTGCTTTCGGCTGTGTAGGACAGGGAACGATTAAATATCTACTTTCACAAAACGAAAACCTCATACTATTAGATCAGGATAACAAGATTAACAGAAAGTGGAAAAAGCGCTTTATACGGTTCGCAAAAAAGAGCGGCAAGCAAATACAAGTGTTTTTAGGCGATATTCGGGACCAGGTTTATTTAGAACGAAGCATTAACGAAACAGACTCCTTCATTCACCTAGCCGCGCTAATCCCGCCAGCGGCGGACAGGCTGCCAGACTTAGCGCGATCTATAAATATTGAAGGGACCCAGGCCGCCCTAAGCGCGTGCGAGAGTTTGCAAAAAGCCCCGCGCTTTATCTTGGCTTCCAGCATATCAGTATATGGTGATAGACTCGCCGCGCCATGGATCGCGGTTACGGATCAACCGGACGTAAACGGCGATGATGTCTATGCCGCTTCCAAACTGGAAGCGGAAGCGCTAGTTCAAAAAGCACATTTACGGACAGCGATACTACGCCTCAGTTATGTGGTAGACCCACACCACTTAAAAATGGATCCTCTATTTTTCCATGTACCATTAGCGACTAGATTGGAGTTATTGCATCGCGACGATGCCGGAAAAGCCTTTGGCAACGCGGCCTTAAGCGGAGCGGCTGACGGCCTAACGCTGAACATTGGGGGCGGGGGGAAATGCCGAACCGATTATCGCGCCTACCTGGAGCGGATGTTCCGCTACTTCGGATTTGGCGCTTTTCGCTTACCGGAACACGCCTTCGCGACAGAGGGTTTCCATTGTGGCTGGTATGCCGATTCCGATCACGCGGATAATTTATTGAAGTTCAGAAATATCGATTTAGGGCAAATATATCAACA
>CAZJJK010000068.1:6038-17449 GCA_964546285.1 uncultured Treponema sp.
GCCAAACGGGAAGCGTCTAAAACACCTAAGACCAACGCGCTTATCCCAGCCGCGATAGTCCGTCGCGTAAAAACCGGCTCATTGGCGATACGCTCTTCCGTAAATTCAGCTGACATAGGGGCGATCGCGTCAACAACTAAGACGCTCAAGGAATCAATTTTTGCTCGGATATCGGCAAACTGAACGCCCTCGTTAAGCAAGATTCCTACTAAATCTTGATCTTCAAGCAACTTAGGGAGAAAGTCCATGATAAGAGACTCAACTCTGGCCCTTCCAGGTGGAAGAGCGGCCAAAGATGCCGCCATCTCGTCGCGAAACCCCGCCCAACCTTCCTCAATTATTGTCCGAATAAGATCCTCTTTATTCCGGAAATACGTATAAATGGATCCAACGGGAAATCCTGATTTGCGGACTATATCAGCCATGGATGTCGCGGCAAAACCCTTTTCGGCAAATAAGCTTTTTGCCGTTTGGAGTATGCCGGCTCGACGCTGTTGGTCTAAAGGACGTGCCATACCTATAGAATAATTAGTACTGATCAATATCGCAAGTCAAAAAGAATAAATTCTTTAACATTTATATTATTTAACCATAATCTCCAGTACCTCGGTATAATTGATCTTTTTTTCTCATTAAGCCATACTGCGATAGCTTTCCACTGTATACTGGCTCAATATGTCGGTACGCCAGTTTTACTCATATTTTCCGCTTCGCTAAAGAGGAATACAGATGCTAACCGCGACACGTTCCAATTCGTTGTTCTGCTTTATTATGCTTGTTTTCTCCCTATCCACTTTTTGTTCAGCGTCCGATCAAACCGATGGCTACCTTTGGCTTTACAAAACAGCTCGCAACGCTGATGAGCGGCTTAATCTCATAGATGAAGTACGTGAGGCGGAACTAGACGACGCTGGCCGCTTTTACGCTGATGCCTTACAAATCCTTTTAGTGGAAAAACCACGTTACTTAACAAACAGCGAACGGAAGGATGCTAATACTATCGCCAGTCAATTAGCGCGGCTTCTTGGGGAAACAAAACAAACATCCTCTGGCCCCGATCTTTGGAAATGCTTTCAAAACTTTGACGATCCCTCAGTTAAGGCGGAAGCTCTTTTGGCGCTTGGTAGAATTCAAGCTTTGGAACAACTGCCTTTAGTCGTCCGTTTACTCGCCGACCTAAATCTTCAACCAGGTATTGATCCAACATCCACCGAAATTATCGCTTATGGTGCTATATTGTCGCTAGAAAGCTATGCCGAACCTTCCGCTTATCTAGCGTTATTCCAAGCGTCGGTTGCTTGGTATTCGGAGCGCGTTAAAAGCCGAGCGACCAAAGCGCTAAGCGCTATCACCACCGATCCCGCTCCGGTATTGACCCCAATCATTCCCATTGAATCATCAGAAATAGGGAAGGCGGCATTGGAAAGAATTTCCGCTTCTACCGTTTCTTCAAAGACGGCAAAGTCCAACGCGGCTACGATAGCTCTAAATACAGGCTGGAATCGTATTCCGGTGGATATCAAAACACGCATCGCTTTGGCTAATTTGCGAAAAACAGCGATAGCTTCACTAGTTTCTTATGGATCAAGCGAGGCAACGGTACCGAGTCTAGCCAAATCTTTTAAGAATGGCATCGATTTTGAGGAAAAAACCGGTGCTCTGTCAGTATTAGCTAAAAACACGAGCGAAGCGGCGGTAAAAACCTTATATTCATTTCTGGATGAGTTAAACGCGAAAAGCCGAGCGGGAGCCATCAATACGGAAGACGAGCGTTTAGTTCGCGCCTTAATTAATAGCTGTGGAGAAAATGGCGCCCCAGGGCTTAGAGCGGCTTTACGTGATGTCCGCTATTCCGGCTGGACCAGCGCGGTCAGCGAACTCGCGCGTGAAGCTGAAATGCTATTGCGTTGAGCTTATTGTCCTTATTACAGGCCGCGTAACGCTTTGCCGTATCCGAGCTCTATTCTAATAGTGTTTTAAGAATCTGCTCTGGGGTTTCCGCGGCTAAAATATCGGCTCGCTTTTCAGCGCTTTTAAACAGTAAACTAACTTCAGCTAAAAATTGTAGATGTGGCCCAGTTTTATCAACCGGTGACAACGTCATAATAAAAATACGACAGGGCTCGCGGTCCAACGAATCAAAATCCACTTCATTGTCAGAAACACCGATACAGGCGACAAGATCGCTAACAGCGTTCGTCTTTCCATGAGGAATGGCTATCCCATGCTTCATTCCGGTGGACATTTTTTGTTCTCGGTCCAATACGCCAGCAAGCGCCGCGTCTCTGTCCCGTATCTTTCCGGCTTTATCAAGGATATCGAGCAATTCGTCGATTATCGCTTCTTTGGTAGTTCCCTTGAGGTGTAGACTGACAGTTTCTTTTGTCAGTACGGTTTTGAGGTTCATAGATGAAGAATAAGACCCGTAATCGGAAAAGTCAAGTTTAAGCGCGTTAACGCTTTGAATACATAAACTCTTTTCGGTTTAATGAGAATCCTTCCTGAGAATTGACGCTAAGGCTTTGTATCAATATGTTTAAACAATGAGACCAGCCGACCATTTATATTCGGAGTTAGAAAGCCTAAAAAGCCGTTCTAATAGCCCGATGTTTCGTTTTGCGGATGAAGCTAAGCATCTATTCAGCCGAACAATAAAACCGTTTGTAGGCGATGTTGTAACGGAAGAGCTTTTCGCCTGGTGGCTTACGCGTCATGATGGGAAGCGTGACCCAATTGCGCTAGGACATATCGCTAGCTTTATTTTGGAAGGCTATGACGAAACCCAAGATTTAGATTTGGACGATTGGCGATCAATCAAAGATGTGTTTTCAGCGGAGGCGGAAACGATTGACCTCCAAATTCTTAGTCGCGTAATGGCCGACCTAGTTGAACGCGGGGCTCTGGACAATTAGGACTGAGTCGCGGCATTGTTTTTATCTTATCGGTCAAAAGCGATCGCCCTCTTGCTTTTTCATAAAAGAGCGCTACACTGAAAGCGTGGATCTACCATCCAGCGAGTGTTGGGTTGGTGAGCGGCCAGGCGGCGGTTGTACACCGCGATGTGTTTGGAGGGTGCCATGACTCCACCGGAAGTGGCATGACCGGTTTAGGTCGCCCCTTATAATGGGTGATATTAAATCGGTCCTTCAGAGACAGGCGTATAAGTTTTGTGTTTTTCCGCTTTAGCGGAATTATTTTGTTATGAGAGTAACCGAGGTTAGGACCGGCCGTTTATATCCGGCAACGAGTCCAACCATCCAAAAGCCGGCAAATGCCGGCTTTTTTTTGCCATATCATCACGTCCGCTATACCAGTAAGCTTTTTTTTTCTATACTTTCCGCATCGTTCGCGCAATACCGAGTCTTGCGGACGCTAATTAGGTGGCAAGGAGTTTCTAATATGTCCCAGTACCCGTTTCACAGCATAGAGCTTAAATGGCGCGCCTATTGGGCAAAGCATAATACTTTCCAAGCTATGGAAGACCCGTCTATTCCAAAAGAAAAAAGACGTTATGTTCTGGATATGTTTCCTTACCCATCTTCAGCCGGACTTCATGTTGGACATCCTGAGGGCTATACCGCGACGGATATATATTGCCGTTATTTACGGATGAATGGTTTCAATGTCCTTCACCCCATGGGCTTTGACGCTTTTGGGCTTCCCGCGGAAAATTATGCCATCAAAACGGGGACACACCCGGCGGCAACTACGCAAGCCAATATCGATATGTTCCGCAAGCAGATTCAATCACTTGGGTTCTCATACGATTGGACCCGGGAGCTGTCTACCTGCGATCCAGATTATTATAAGTGGACACAGTGGATTTTCCTCAGATTATTTGAACACGGTCTTGCCTATGAGGCTGACACCCCAATCAACTGGTGTCCGTCCTGTAAAACGGGACTGGCAAACGAGGAAGTGAAAGACGGCGAGTGTGAACGTTGCGGAGCAAAGGTTACCAGACGTCGCATCCGTCAGTGGATACTAAAAATAACAGCATACGCCGAACGGCTTTTAGAGGATTTGGATGAGTTGGATTGGCCAGAACCGGTAAAGCAAATGCAACGCAATTGGATTGGCAAATCGGAGGGCGCCAATGTTGTTTTTAAGCTTGATAATCATGCTGAGCTGCTAGAGATATACACGACTCGCCCAGATACCTTGTTCGGCGCTACTTATATGGTTTTAGCGCCAGAACACGCTTTAGTTGAAATAATAACGACAGCCAGCCAAAAGGCGGCGGTTAAAGCCTATGTTGAGGAAGCGGCAAAAAAAAGCGATCTTGAGCGTACCGATTTAGCAAAGGATAAAACCGGCGTTTTCACCGGAGCCTATGCGATTAATCCCGTTAATGGAGCCAAAATTCCTGTGTGGATATCGGACTACATACTGATATCTTATGGTACTGGGGCTATTATGGCTGTCCCAGCACACGATGAGCGCGACTGGGACTTCGCTAAAAAGTTTAAGCTTCCTATTATTCAGGTGGTAGCTAATAGTGAACCTCAAGCTGGAGCGGATTATTCAGCGGAACCAGCTGAATGTTCAGCAGCGGATGGGTGGGCTGTTAACTCTGGTGAATTCACCGGCCTTGCGACCGCGGTTTTTAAATCTACGATTATTTCTTGGCTTGGAGAAAAGGGAGTAGGTCAAAAAGCTATCAATTATAAACTTAGGGACTGGGTTTTTAGCCGTCAGCGCTATTGGGGTGAACCGATTCCAGTTGTCCATTGTGACAAATGTGGCATTGTCGCGCTTAAAGACAGTGATTTACCCCTACTTTTACCTGACGTAAAAACCTATGCGCCCACAGGCACAGGAGAATCGCCTTTGGCGGGTATTTCTGAATGGGTAAATACTAGTTGCCCTCGTTGCGGCGGTAGCGCAAAACGAGAAACCAATACAATGCCACAGTGGGCGGGATCTTGCTGGTATTATCTACGTTTTTTAGACTCCAAAAATTCAAACGCGTTTGCCGACAAGTCAAAAATTAATTATTGGATGCCTGTTGACTTATATGTAGGTGGCGTGGAACATGCGGTGCTCCATCTACTCTACAGTCGTTTTTGGCATAAAGTTCTTTATGATTTAGGCTTGGTAAACACAAAGGAGCCCTTTCAACGCTTAGTGAACCAGGGAATGATCCTAGGGGAAGACGGGCAAAAAATGTCCAAAAGCCGCGGCAATGTCATCAATCCAGATGATATAGTCAATGAATTCGGCGCGGACGCTATGCGCCTATATGAAATGTTTATGGGGCCTCTAGAGATTACTAAACCGTGGGCTACAGCGGGCTTGGTTGGTGTTTCGCGTTTCTTGGAACGTTTATGGGCGATAAGCGAAAAACCTCTTGTGGAGACGGAAGCCCCAAAAGAACTGTTGAAGTTGCTCCATAAGACTATAAAAAAAGTAAGCGAGGACAGTGACGCGCTGGCTTTCAATACCGCTATCAGCGCCATGATGATACTTTCCACAGAGTTAGCCCGTGAAATAAACATCTCCCGGACAGTCTGGGAAAGTTTGGTTAAGCTTGTCGCCCCGTACGCGCCTCATCTCGCGGAGGAGCTATGGGAAAAACTGGGACATCATGAATCCATATCAAAAGCCGCATGGCCTGTTTATGACGCGGACTTAGCCGCTGATGAAGTAGCCACTATCGTTGTTCAGGTTAATGGTAAAATTCGTGATAAATTTACCGTCCCCGTAAACACTCCCGAACAAGAATTAAAGGAGCTAGCGCTTTCATCAAAAAAGATCAAAGCCTGGATTGAGGGCAAGGCAATTGTGAAAATCGTGCTTGTACCAGGTCGGCTTGTAAGTATAGTTATTAAATGACAAGAGGTCTGACAGTATTGAAGGGAGCGCTATGCTAGTTCTGGGAAAAACCTGTAACTTGACAAGCTATACAAAACCCTTATAATACTTTACTGTTTTCGTAATGTATTATAAGGAGGGCGTTCATGATTGACAATGAAAAAGTGAACCCATCAAAATTCGACACAGTGGCGGTTCACGCTGGAGCTCTTCCCGACCCGGTGACACTTGCGCGAGCCATTCCTATTCATCGATCCAGTTCTTTTGTGTTCAAAAGCGCCCGCCATGCCTCGGATTTATTCGCTCTTAAGGATTTTGGTTATATTTATTCACGTTTAGGGAATCCAACAAATGATGTATTGGAAAAACGAATGGCGGAGCTGGAAGGTGGCGCGGCGGCGATAGCGGTGTCATCCGGCACCGCGGCTATCTTCAACACAATAATTACTATCGCGAAGGTCGGCGATGAAATTGTATCAGCTTCCAACTTGTACGGCGGTACCTATACAATGTTTGACGCCATTTTACCTGACCTTGGAATAAGCACCCGCTTTGTTGACGCTCGTGATCCAAACGCTTTCAAGGAAGCGATAGGCCCTAAAACAAGGCTTGTTTATCTAGAGGCTATTGGAAACCCAGGTCTTGACGTTGCCGATATTAGGGCAATCGCCGATATCGCTCACAATCATGGCCTTCCTTTGGTTGTTGACGCAACCTTTACCACACCCTATCTATTGCGTCCAATTGAGTATGGGGCGGATATAGTCATTCATTCGTTAACCAAGTGGATAGGCGGCCATGGTACGGCGATAGGGGGGATAGTGGTGGATAGCGGTCGTTTTGATTGGGCGGCGGCTAGTTCCCCCGCCTTTATTCAAGCGGATAAAAATTACCACGGTATACGCTGGGGTCTTGATTTACCAGACGAATTACGTCAGCTTGCCTTTGCCCTTCGTTTCCGTACGGTCCCTCTACGGAATTTAGGAGCGTGTCTATCGCCTGATAACGCGTGGATTTTTTTGCAGGGCTTGGAAAGTCTAGCCCTGCGTATGGCTAAACACTCGGCTAACGCGCTTCAAGTCGCTAATTATTTGAAAACCCATCAAAAAGTAGCCTGGATCCGATATCCTGGGTTAACGGAGGATCCCAGCCATAAAATAGCCCTAAAATACCTGAAAAAAGGGTATGGCGGCATGGTGGTATTCGGCGTAAAAGGTGGGCGAACCGCGGGAGAAGCCTTTATAGAAAAACTTACACTTTTCTCGCATTTAGCCAATGTGGGCGACGCTAAATCCCTAGCCTTACACCCAGCTAGCACTTCGCACTCTCAGCTATCCGATGAGCAGCTTCTCGCCGCTGGAGTACCAAACGATCTTATACGCCTATCCATCGGGATCGAGGACAGCATTGACATTATAGCAGACATCGACAAAGCCCTTAGGTCTGTGAGCTGAAGCCTAAAGGAGGCGGTACGTGCCCGTTACTATTCCCTATGACCTTCCCGCCAGACATACCTTAGAAAAAGAGAATATCTTTGTCATATCCGACCGCCGAGCTGTCCACCAGGATATACGTCCGCTACGCATCGCTATTCTCAATTTGATGCCGACAAAGATAGCTACCGAAACCCAATTGCTGCGCTTACTCAGCAATACTTCGCTTCAGGTGGAGATTACACTCCTTCGAGTAGCTTCTTATGAGCCGCGGAACACCCCAAGCGAACATTTAAGTTCTTTCTATTCGAGCTTTAAGCAGGAACGGTTTAAACGCTTTGATGGCTTAATAATAACAGGAGCGCCGGTAGAGACTCTTGATTTCGAGGCGGTAGCTTATTGGCGGGAATTAATAGAGCTCCTTGACTGGTCTCTTGAAAATGTCTTTTCGGTATTGCATGTTTGCTGGGGTGCCCAAGCGGCTCTTTATAGACATTATGGCATTCAAAAGCACCAAATGAATTCTAAACTTTCTGGCGTATTCAATCATCATGTCCTGAATCGGCATGAATTAATCTTGCGCGGTTTTGACGATAGCTTCCTAGCGCCCCATTCTCGTCATACAGAAATATATGAAAAAGACATACTAGCCAACCCCGATCTTAGCGTCTTGGCTATTTCGGATGAGGCTGGCGTCTATTTAGTCGCCGATAGAGCCCGCCGACGTTTCTTTGTCACAGGCCACCCTGAATATGACAGACTTACCCTAAAAGACGAATACGAACGTGATTTGGAGAAGGGCTTAGCCATTGAGCTTCCCCGTCATTATTTTCCAGGTGACAACCCAAAATCAGATCCACCCATGACTTGGCGATCTCACGCTCATATGCTCTACGCGAATTGGCTTAATTACTGTGTTTATCAGAGAACTCCCTACGACCTTAACACTCTCCCACGGGGAGAAACGCCTATTGAGGCATAAGACCTTAAGTCAAAAGCTCTAGCGTCATTTCTATACGGGAAATCGAACAGAAATCGCGGTTCCTAAGCCGCGCCTCACTTTTATTTCCCCATGTATTTGCTGTACAAGCGAAAATATAAGAGAGAAGCCAAGACTTGTCGCTTCAGCGGGATTTAGATGCTCAGGAAGCCCGATACCATTATCCTCAACAACCAAGCACAATAAGTTTGGCTCTTCTAGCTCCAAGCATATACGAACTTTACCAAGGGCCAAGGAGGAAAAAGCGTGAAGAAAAGCGTTGCCGATCAACTCATGAGAGATAAGAGCTAAAGGTTGAGCCTTATCCGCTGGAACCATAATCAACACGGTTTCCAGCGTATAGGAGATATTTTTACCGCTAATATCATAGGCCTCCGCTAATTCACCTACTAATTGTGATAAATAATCGCTAAATTCCACATCCGTTACACTGCCCTTGATATATAATTGTTGTTGAAGTAAGGCGATAGCTTTAACTCGCAATCGGCTAACACCGAGACAGCTAGAAACGAATTGGCAATCAGAAGCCGCGGTCTGCATATCCAGTAAACTTGAAACCATTTGAATATTATTTTTAACCCGATGATGAAGCTCTTTAATTAAACCTTCTTTTTCTCCAACGGAAAGATGGAGCGACTTATTTGCCGCTCTTAATTTAGCGTAAGTGCTTTCCAAATCGCTATTCTTCTGTTTTAAACTAGCTATAGCTTCGTTTAATTTCGCGGTTGCTCTGTTAAAGGCTTTAGCGAGCGTATCAATCTCATAAAAACCGACAGCCTCGTTTAAAGGTTGCCCACTACCGCGCTCGATGGACACCACCGCCTCGGTTAAAGTGGAAAGAGGCTTTGAATAAGAGGCGGAATGTTTCATTCCCGCTAAACCGGCGGCAATCGCTAAAAAGAAGGAAACGAATAAAGCTAAAAGCGCTTGCTCCACGAGCGGGGTATGAAATTCGGAGTAGGGGATTTCCACGACCACTGACCAAGGCTTATCTGAAATATCAATACGGACAGCGATCACATCGATACCGGATTCATTGTCATAGCGATGGAAAACACCAGCATCCATGCCGGGAAAGACAACCCGCTTTACGCCGTAAAGCGCTTCGGTCATATCGGAAGAAGCAAGTATAATTCCTTTATCATCAATGATATAACCCCGTCCGCCTTGGCCAAGTTTTACAGCTCCTATTAAATCCCACATAAAGCGTAAATTCAGCTCGCCGATTATAACCAGACGCGTTTGGCCAAAGGCGTCATCGGCTTGGTAAGAAATTAAGGATATTACTTCACCCGTATTTGTATCTAGAGAGATATCCCTGATAATTTGACCCTTTTTAAGCAAATCAGACGGTAGGAAGCTGGGCAAGAGCCGTTGGTCATTAAAGCCAATCGATCCAAAATATCCTAGACGCGTGCCGCCACTGTCATAAACGGCGGTTTGACGATATTCCGGCGTATTACCAAATATCGCTGATAATTGCCTAGCTATATTATCCGCGGTGTGTTTTTCCAAATCATTAATACGAGCCGCCACTTCTAAAAGCTGAAGCCTATCATCTATAAACGTGCTAAATTCCAAAGCCGTTTTCTCAGCTATAATAAGGACATTTTCCTTCATAAGGTGGTCATTCGTCGCATGAAAAGCTATCACCAAGGCAATACTAATTATGAGCATACTGAGAGCCGTATATGAAAAGAAATAGAGTCCTAAGGTTCTGGAAAAACTTAAGCTTGGAGAGGAACTGGAAAAGCGGCGCGCGAAAAACAAGCCCTGCTTACTTTTCATGGAGTACCAAAGACGCGGCATTTAACATACTTTCCGGTATTCTAAGGCCAAGCTTTTCAATGACAACGGCGTTGATAGCAAGGGACATGGGCGCGGTAGCTACAGGCAATTCCGATATCGGGACAGCATGGAGAATCTTGTCCGCGAACACGGCCGCCATCTCGCCAGCCTCCCGAAAATTAGCGAAATACGAAATAGCAGCGCCGGATTCCACATGGGATAGAGAGCTACCACAAACTGGAATGGCGGAACGCCGCGCATAGTCAATTATATATGGCCAACCTTCCGCTGATGAAAAATCATCCGGTAATAAAACAATGGCGTCAGGCCTTGGCGACGGGCCAGCCCCGGCAAGATGAGAAGCGATCATTTCCACGGAATCCACTGCTTGCGCGTATAACTCAATACCGACTTCAACACAAGCGGGTCGGAGCTGATCCAAACCGGCGGATGCGGCGCTATAACTAGCGTTATAGATTGTATATAGCGTTTTAAGGCTAGGCTTAATGCTCAGCAGATATTCTAAACGCTTAACTAGTATTTCCGGCCCAGGCACTTGAACACCAGTAACAAGGCCTTCTGGGCGGCTTTTTGAAGCGACAAGCCCGCTTCCTTCTACCATAGCCATAGCGAACACGACAGGTACACTACTTAACGCGGCTTTTGCCGCCATTGCTGTCCCTGTTGAATAGGCGAAAACCAAAGCTGGAGGATCTAAGCTAAGTTCCGCCAAGGCGTCACTCTCCGCGTCGGACCCAGACGCCGCCTTATAAATTCGGTAATCTATCTTGTTTTTATCGCCGTACCCTAGCTTAGTCATCTTCTCTTGAAAACCTTCTGTCGCGGCCGAAAAAGGCTGATGCCCTTCTAAAATCGCGATCGTATGCCGTCTTTCTTTTTCACTCCCGTGACAGGCGTTTAATACTATGACGATAAAAACAATAAGAATCGTTTTGTTTATTTTTTTTCTAGCACTTAAATCCATAGCCCGGCTCCTTATCACGGAAACAACGCAAAAGAAAAAGCTTTAGCTACTAATTTCAAAACTCTGTTTAAACACTATCTGAAAATAATGAGGTGGCGGAAATAACTCCCGGCCTCTTGATGCAAGGCTTTACATTCCAGCTTATTGAACATGCATCCCTAGACTTTTAATTATAGATACCAAGGAATGATTATCAATAAAGAAGCACATAAGATAGGTCATGTTTTGCGTTTTGAGAGTCTTGAGTTAATTAGAAGGAAAGCTTGCTCAATTTTACATCTTCTAGAAACTCTTACGTGAAATCAAAAATAAAGGAGAGCAAATTGGGATACTATATCTACTGCCGCCAATTTTGTTGCAGAATACTTCAAGCATACCTTCTTGTTCAACA
>CAZJJK010000069.1:0-17378 GCA_964546285.1 uncultured Treponema sp.
GCGCGGAAGCGGATGAGCGGAGGGCAAATCCAGCATAAGACGGAGTTTTTGAGGGGCCTGCTGGATTTGAACCGGAGCGCGCGCCGAGCAGCGCGAGGAAAAGCGGCCAGGGATGGCCGCGGCAGCGCGCGGAGGCGGCCCGGAGCGAAGTCCGCGCGGAAGCGGATGAGCGGAGGGCAAATCCAGCATAAGACGGAGTTTTTGAGGGGCCTGCTGGATGTGAACCGGAGCGCGCGCCGAGCTAAACATGAGTATCCGATATTTCTTCCCATCATGATATAATCCCGCTTTATGGAAACCCTGTTTTTCGGCCTTGTTGTGGTTGGCGCTTTTATCATTCTCGCTGTCCTGTTGGTCATCCTCTTAAGGCCGCGGACTAACGCCGATGAAAATCGATTTATGTTGATTAGCCAAGGGCAGGATAGGGTGGAACGGACGCTTCGTCAGGAGTTGGCTGGTATACGTGAGGAGCTATCCCGTTTTGGCCAAGCGAACAACGCCCGTTTGGACGCGTTGCGAACGGTTGTGGATGGAAGGCTCCGTGATATTCAGAGCGACAGCGCGCAAAAACTGGAACAGATGCGCCAAACGGTGGATGAAAAGCTCCATGAAACCCTGGAACGCCGCTTGGGCGAATCATTTAAATTGGTTGGCGAACGTCTAGAGCAGGTTCAAAACGGACTTGGTGAAATGAAGAATTTAGCGGCCGGCGTAGGGGATCTTAAACGAGTTCTAGTTAATGTCAAAAACAGGGGGACTTGGGGAGAAATTCGTCTTATGACTCTGGTTGATGATATACTAATCCCCTCGCAATATGAAACAAACGCCGCGATAAAGCCGGGCAGCGCCGATCGGGTTGAATTGGCGCTCCGTTTACCGGGAAGGGACGAGGAACATCCCGTATTCCTGCCGATAGACGCCAAGTTCCCTAAAGAGGATTATGAGCGTCTTCAAGAAGCCCGTGAGCGTGGAGACCCTAGCGCCGCCGAAGATGCCGCGAAAGCTCTGGATAAACGGTTTCGCCTATCAGCGAAAGATATCCGTGATAAATACATAGTTCCACCGTATACCACGGATTTCGCGTTGATGTTTGTACCCTCTGAAGGGCTTTTCGCTGAATGCGTTAGCCGGCCTGGTCTAGCGGAATGTCTGCAACGGGATTATCGCGTTATTGTCGCTGGGCCTAGTACCTTCGCCGCCCTGCTTAACAGCCTTCAATTGGGCTTCCGTACTCTCGCGGTTGAAAAGCGGACCAGCGATATACGAGCCGTATTGGAAACGATTAAAAAAGAATTTGGGAAATTCGGCGATTTGCTGGATAAGACTAAAAAGAAATTGCAGGAAGCCAGTGATACCATAGACGACGCTCAAGGTAAAACTAGAACGATTCGGGGTAAACTCAATAAAATGGAGGAACCGGAAAATACCCGCTTAATTAGCGGCGATGACTAGGTGCTTATGAAAAAGGTTCATAGTAGGCGCAAAACCGGTATAAGCGGATCAGTCAATTCCATAGTAATAGGGAAATCTTTCGGCTCAAGCTCTATATCCTCCCCGTCCATTTGCGCCAACAAAGGAAGCTTGTAAGAGATTTCAATCTTACTCGCGTTGAACAACCTTGCCTCCGGCCGGCCCGCGTGTTGTCCCGTAATAAAAAGCTTTTTAAGAGCGATTTTCCGGAAAACATTTATCTCTTTAACCGCGCAGACATTGCGGTCATCTGGCAGAATCCGTTTGTCCGAGCCGTAGGTCCTATGCCCGGACGCTCCCATTGCCAACAATAAAATTCTATCCCTAAAGGCAAGTCTGCCCCCCGGTCCTTCCGCCGTAACGTCCATTTCACCGACAACATAAACACGGTCATAGAAAAGAGTCGCCAGATCCACCCAGAGCTTGTATGAGTCCCCTGGCAACCGGCCCTTCATCCGGTTAGTCATTCGCGTAACGTAGGCGTCAAGACCAACCGAAAGGATGTTAAAGGCGGGGAAGGGGCCCTTGCCCTCTGTGGCGGTTTTCAATTGTATAGCCCTGTTGAATTCAAGCTTTGTGGGTTCAACTAGCTTATCCAGGGCTTTGTCCAGTTGCCTGGCGTCGGCGCCATCATTACCTGTGCCCATTGGTAAGCGGAGGACGGCGAATTGGTTTCTAATTTCAGGAGGAGCGTAGAATAAGGCCGTCAAGGCCTCAAGCCCTGTACCATCGCCGCCGGCTATGACAAGTAGATGGAAGGGACGCGCGCCGCTCGGCGCGTTATGGCTGTCGGCCGCCGCTTCGTCAATAAGGGCGCGGACAATTTCGCCGGCATGAGCCGGTCGCTGGGTAGGCAGTAAGCCAAGCAAGCCAAAACTGCCGTCGCCGGCGTCCAAGTCTCGAGCGGTCCGTGATGGTTCAGCGCCGGCTTCCCGGATAGGCTTACGTCGCGCCGCCTCCGCGTAGCGGAGCAAGTCCGCCGAATGCTTTTTCCAGCGCGCGCCGATGGTAAACCCGCCCGCTCTAGGATTGGCGATAAAAGTCCAGCGCAATGGCCGCCCTATGGCGATCGGCGCCCGGCGAACGATATCAGCTAAATCCGCGGCGAATTGCATAACGCTCATGCGTTTAGCGTCGCACTTTAGAAAACTGACGTCAAGGCGGCGGCGATGCCTGTTTTCCCAATTAAAAGCCTCTCTCAAAAGACGCTTATTCTAAAATAGGGCCTTACGTCTTTTTGATTTTATTTATTTTTCTCTATATATGTAAATAAAATATATAATTTCTCGCCTCTAAGAAGGCTCAGGTTTCAAAAGTTTTGGACTTTTGAAACCCGATAATCATGAGCGCTTTAAAAATGAATTTAATAGGCCGCCAGCTTTTGATAAAAAATTAGCCTTATCATCGGAACCAAGCCCAATTACTGACGCCATATCGCCTAAATCAAAGCTTGAGGTCTCTTTTTTAATTAGCTCGGCGTCAGCTTGTCCGTCAGGCGTTAATAGATCGATAACCTTAGGCAAATACGCGGCTAAACCATTTGCGGCTTTTGGTTTTGTAATACCGCTTTTTTCCGCCAATTCGCTTATAAGCTTTGTTCCTAACGCTGACTCAACTTGTTCCCCGCTTACCGAAAGATTCTTCCCCTTGCCTATCCATGATTTTATCTGTTTATTCAAACCGGCGCTATTAAATAGCTCAACCAGCTTAGGCAGACCAAGCTTTGAAACCAAGGCCGCCGCCGTCTTAACAAATTGAATAGTTTGCTCAACGCTTAAACCAGATTCGTTATCAGGCTTTTTGGATTTTGAAGCGCTAAGGCTTCCCGATAAACCGGATATCAATGTATCAAGGGTACCCATATATACCTCCTATTAGGGCCTTGGCGGTTCCACCGCTAACTATAAAAAACGGACTTAGCTTGTTTGGCGGATCTAAAAGTTAAAGCTCGCTTAAAGCGCCAGTAAAATTCTAATTCAAGAGGCCTTAGTTTTCCAGGGAATATTTCGCGAATACATACGTATAGTGGAAAAAAAGAAAATAAAATAAATTTCTATATTTTTTACAAAAAAGACTTGATTATCATGGAGTATTTTGATATATTTTTGATAGTTCCTGAGCTTGCGGCGACTCGTAAGAGTTTTTCATCAATTCCGCTGCCGCGGCTAGTTTTTCCCCTCATCAAGCTTTTCATCCGCCGCTCGTTCAGGCTCTCCCCCCGGGTTTACCTCCTTTTCCTGGGGGGTTTTTTTATCTATATGGTAGCTGAGTGTTAATCAGACGACAGGCTAATTCGCCGCTATGGAAAAGGTTAGGCTATCCTCATAGTCGCCCCAGGAAGGGAATTCGCTCGCTGGAAGGCTGACGGTCACCGTTATGGTAAAGGGAACGCCGGCTTCGCCGGTGGCGGCTTGAGTAGTGAATTGAGTAGGGGTGGATGATAAGCTTGTATAGTCATAACCAGCTATGTTGACGGTATAAGGAATGGTGCTACTCGTGTCGCCCTGTTTATGATAGAGCGCGTTGTTATTGGCTGAACTGACGGATATGGCAAAGGGAACATTGCCTCGGGCGACCAGATCCGCGCTTTGGGTAGCGGGGGTATCGGTCAGGGTTCCAAAACTGAATAAGCCGTTCAACGAGCCGGCCTCAAAAGGGGCGTTTACCGGAACTATTGACATGCTGAGGATGGTATCCACTTGGGCTCTAATGCTAAGATCTTTACTTTTTACAACAGCGCCATGTCCGCCAGGTGTTGGAACGCCCGCGTACCATGTGGCCGTTAAGGTTCCTGTATAGGTTCCTGACTGGAGCCAGCCTCCTGGCGCTAGAATTATGTACACGTTATGGGTTTTAGTATCATTATCCACCGTGAAAGTGCCAGATAGCACATCCTCGTAGCCATCCGCGCTTGGTTCGTCCAAGAGTTCGTCCCTTGGCGCTGTCGCCGCGCTATATACCATATACGGTAGCGAATTAACCCCGCTGGTTAAGACTCTTCCCGTTGGACCGGGGCTAAAAGCGATAAAGTAGTCGCCATCGAATTTTTTCCTGTTTTCTAAGGTAATCACCGCCGCTTCGGACGCCTCCTGACTGGCGTCGTAAACCAATTGATTGAGATTGGTAGGGCTGATGGAGATTCTTTGCGCGAATACCCCAGAACCCGCGCTCGTGATGAAAAGTATGGTGCCAATCGCCGTTAACCGCTTAATAGTCATGCTTTACCTCTCCTCGGGAGAAACGATAAGCGTTCCAACATCGATACGGTCCTGGCCCTCATCCGTGACCGTAAGCGTGACTGGCGTCATGCCAGGCAATCGGATGCTTAAGTCGCCAGTTTGAATGTCATATAATTCGAAATACCCGTTATCGTCGCAGAAAAAATCCACAACGGTATTGTCCAGCGTATTTATTGCTTGCCCCACCATCCAAGCCAAGGGCGTTCCGGCCGGATTGGTTAAGCGCCCCGTGATAACGACCGCGTGGACAGGCTCTGGCCTGATCAGCGTGCCGGAGCGATAGAGCGGGAATAGCTGTACCGATGTTTCTCGCGCGGCTATATTCGGCGGACTGTTTGGCGTCTCAATTGATAAGCTCCGCGCTGTATAGCTAGGCAGAGCCGGTATAATCGCGGTTTGGCCGCCAACGCAGGAAACCGCTTTGCCGCCGCCCCGGACCTCTACCGTCTGCTCCCCAAAAGAAGAAGTGGGCGCGATCAAGGCGAACGAATCCGTGATGCGTCGGCTTAAGGCCCATTCGCCGCCAGCGTATGCTAGGGCAAAATCGATGTCCGTCGACGCGCTGTAGGATGCGTCTTGTCCGTCATGTTTATAATTTAGGCTAAAATCCCCGGCAAGACCGATTAAGTCGTTAAGCAGTTGTCCACCCGCTTGAAGCGACGCCGAAGAATCCGCTGGTCCCAGCGGATTGGTGATATCGATCTTGGCGGAACGGGTTTGACCATCGCTGTCATCGGAAAAAACGAGACCAGCGGCGGATTCGCCGGTAAAAAGGTCATGGCTATAACGGTAGCTACCATCGCCGCTTTTCGGAATAAATGTCGCGTACAGATCCAACCGGGGAATGAAGGCGCTATCAATCCACATTGTCTTGGCTGAAAGGGAAAGAGCGGCGCCCGTGCGTGTCGTTAAGCCCGTACCCGCGGAAAACCCGTATGAAAGCCGCCCCGTGCCGCTGATAGCGTAATTGCCTGACGCGTTAAACGCGAAGCCTCCGGGGAAGCGCTGTTGGATATGGGCTGAAAAGCGCCAAGCATCGCTGGTGGTCTTTGCTGTATCTGAGTACCCGGGTCTTACAAACGAGGCGTTTGTCCATCCAGCCGAAATATTGAGGCTGGGCAGATAAGCCCGCCCCGGGAAAAATAGGGCATAATCCAAATTTCCGGCGAAGCCCCAAGCGTTAAGAGTTGAATTTTGATTGTAGTTTAGCGATATGACCGCATCGCCGCCGAATTGGCCTATAGCGGTAGCCGCGTTTAAGCCAAGATTCACTAGTGAGGAACCTAAATCGGCCTGGGCGGATAAAGAAGCGGTTAAAGTATGTGTGAAACCGTATACGCTGTAGGCTGAGAAACTAAAACTGTCCAAAGCGAGTTCAGTGAAGCCAAGGCCGGCGCCGAAATCCCAACCGCCCTTTATCAGTAAGCTGTCATCATGAGCCTCGGACAGCTGATAGGCCACGGCTTCTTTGTCGCTTTCTTTAATTGTGACCTCTATATCATTTAAACCGCTAGAAAAGGGAAGGTCCGCGAATTGGTACTTCCCGGGCGCGAGCGTTTTTGAGAAGAGTCTTGCCCCATTCACGGATATGGACGCGACGGCTTCAGTCGCCACGGTGAATTCATCCAATAAGACGCGGCGCGGTGTATTTGGTGAATAATTGTCGGAGGCGACCTGTGGCTGGTGTATCAAGCTTAAGCCGTAAAGAGCTAAAGCCGGCGTCTGGCTTTTGGCGGGTATCTTGACCATTCCAGCGCTCGCTCTCAGCGCTTGATCGCGGAAATCCTTAACCAGCCTAAGGTAACGTAACTCAGACCGCGCTTTTTCCCCAATAGCGAAAGCCGCCGACGCTTCGCTTACCCATGAGCCTATATTTACGGCACCTTCAAAATTCGTTGACACTAAAGTCTTTAGATCGATGCCGCTTGTCCAGTCCGTGTCGGTACGGAGACTGGAGTTTAAATAAAAGGAAAAAAACGATGGCTCTACGATATTGCCAGAATTTGTTTTCGCTTTTTCCCGCTTACTTAAATACACCAGTCGGCGTGATGCTAAAGGTATACGTAAATGGATAAGAAGAAAATCGAAATCCGTTTCTATATCGATATTGACTTCTTTTAGCGCCGTTTCCGTGAGGTAGCCGTTTTGGTCGGCCATCGCCGCGAGCGTTTGGTAAGCGGAATCGCTCATGGCTTCTGTCAGCTCGTTCTCTAAAAAGCGCAAGGGCAGTAGGACCGAGCTGCCATCGGTCAGGATGACTGTATCACCAAGGGACTGACCGTCAAGGAACAGCTCAAAAGGCGCTTCCATCAGCGGCGCGATGTCTTGAGCGGGGAGCCTCGTTAGAAACGATAGAGCGTAAAACAATAAGAGGATCGTCTTGGCTGAACTTATGGAGCGACGCTTTTTATTCTGTTTTGAATTTAAGGCGCGGTTCATAAGCTAGTTCCTCCACCGCGTCTGAAGGTATGAAAACGGTACGACTGTTGCCAGCCAAAATGTTTTGGCCGTTTAGGGGCGCCGTTGTCTCACCTTCAAGCTCAATTAGGCCGCCATTTGGATCAAGCAACTCCAATGACGATTCCAGCAGAATGACATGAGTGCCGCCGTCATTTCGTAATGACAACAAAACACCACGCTCGCCATTCACGTTTGTTCCAAGGGCTTGGACTGCTTTGATGTTGTGCGGCGCCGTTTCTGGCGCTCGGACATAAACAGCCGCCAAGTATCTTATCAAAATCGATATACCTGAGGAGCCAGCTTCCTGAAAAGCCGCCGGAACTTGTTCGGCGATTATTCGGTAAGCTTTTTCGGTTTTCCCCGGATGCGTACCCTTGTATTGAACCTTTAGCGCTCGAGTCGCGCCCTTATCCAAAATAAAACGGGAAGGAAAAATAGTAAAGTCAGCCGACGCGTCAATCTGGCTTTCCTTGCCGTTCTCGTCTATCTCTCTTGTCGTAACGGAAACGATGATCGCGACGCTTTCAGTCGCGTTGTCATTTTTTACACGGAACGTCTTTATGGAATTCGGGCCGCTCGGTTCAAAACTCACATTCATGGGTTCGAACGAAAAAGCCCAGAGGCCAGCCGCCGCTTGGAATATAACGGCGGCCATCAGGCAGAGGCGGGTTTTAAACCCGCCTAGTTTAAATCGTGTCAATTGGCGGCGATGCTGAAGGTTAGGGTGTCAAAATAGGTATCGGCGTTTAGGTAATTATCTACCGTGTAAGAAATATTAACGACGCTCACATTGCCGTCGCGATCCGTTTTTGACCCGAAGCTTCTTGAGGCGGATCCCGCCGTAAAACTAAGCGCTTGGCCTCCATAAGTAAGGGTATATTGCTGATAATCGCTATTTCCCACGGTAGCGCCTTTAAAGAACCCGTAGTTCGTTCTATCGGCCAGGCCATTGGCGGAGGTGATGGTAACTACATATCCAAGGGCGTTATTGGATATCTCGGTCATTTCCGCGATATCAACGTTATGTGCCCCTACGGTACTTAAATCAAATCCACTCACGGTAGAACCCCACGGCAGATCGCAGCTTATCGTGGTTGTTGGCGCCACGGTCCCTTCAATAACTAAGGTATTTTGGGCCATAAGGAAACCCGCTGTCAATAATAAAACCGCGCTAATAATGGCTATCTTTGTCGCTTTCATGATTACCTCCTAATAGGTTGCATAACTATTAGCAATAAGCATGCCAGGAATAGGGGAGTATTGCGGATAATTCTTTTCTAATTTTATAAATATATACATAATATATAGATATACAAATAGCTTCTTAATGGAGATTGTTCTGTTGTATGTTTTAGGCTTAGTGTTGGGAATGTAGATAGTAAAGATTCCCTCTTTTTATTGTAAATTGTCGACCGAAATGTCGATATTATTTATAATGGGTCGAACTTAGGCCTTTCTTTTCAGGCTGTCAAAACGATCCTGCCCGCCCAAGCGTTCCAAACGGGAGCGTAAATGTCTCTCGGTAATACCAAGAGACCGAGCCGCGGCGCTCTTATTGCCATTAGCCGCCTTCAATGCCTCATCCAAGAGCTGTATTTCAAAGTTGGTCATGCGCTCCTCATAATTGACCAAGAAGGACGAATCCTCTCCGCTTTCGGCTATACCGGTATCAAGTAAGGGCAGGTCTCGTTCTAAAATAAGCTCGCCTTGGCAGAGAACGACCGCCCTTTCAATGATGTTTTCCAGTTCCCGCACATTGCCGGGAAAGGAATGTTTCATCAGCTTATCCATAGCCTCGCGCGTCAAACCTTTGACTTTTCTGCTGTTGCGTTGGTTGTAAAAAGCTATAAAATGGTCAATCAATAAGCCTATATCTTCCTTACGCGAGCGTAGGGGCGGAATGACTATGTCTATGACATTTATACGGTAATACAAGTCTTTTCTGAATTTCCCCTCGGCTACTAAGGCTGGCAGTTTTCGGTTGGTAGCGGCGACTATGCGAACATTAAGAGCTCGTTGGGTGTTTTCTCCCACACGTTCAATAACGCCGAACTGAAGGGCGCGTAGCAGCTTTACTTGGAGGGTCGGCGAAATATCGCCGATCTCGTCGATAAACAGGGTGCCACCCTCCGCTTCCTCAAAACGCCCGACGCGATCGGTCGTGGCGCCGGTATACGCGCCCTTGCGGTGGCCAAAAAGTTCGCTTTCCGCCAAAGATTCCGATAAAGCCGATATATTAACGGCTACAAAGGGCTTGTCGCGGCGGTGGCCGCGATCGTGGATAAAGCGGGCTATCAGCTCTTTGCCGGTCCCGCTTTCGCCGGTAATGAGGACGGTAGCATCGCTGTCGGCGCAGCGGGCAGCGGTACTCATTACCCTGGCCATCGCGTTGCCTCGATATATAATACCCACCGCCTGAGGCGACGCGGCGGCGCCCTCTTCCGGCGGAAGAAAGGCTTCATGAATCAGCATATTCTTTTCATGGATACGTAGAAGGAGCCGTTCTATATCCGCCAGATTGGTCGGTTTTACTAGATAATCGTCAGCGCCTCCCTTAAGTATTTCCACGGCTTCGCGCGCGTCGGAATACGCGGTCATTACCACCACCGGGATAATTGGATTAAGGGCCTTTGTTTTCGCGAGTACATCCAAACCGCTGCCATCTGGCAGGCGTAGATCCGTTAAGACTAAATCCACTACCCGTGACCGGATAAGCCGCATGCTCGTGGCAACGCTATCGGCTTCAAGGTATTCAATTACCGGATATTGGCTTTTCTCGCAAAATAAGCGCAGACGTTCAATCTGAGTAGGGTCATCATCAATAGCGAGTACGGTCATTACGGGAAAGTACCTCCGCCGACACGTTCGCGCGCGTCGTTCTATCTATTTTAAGTATCGTACAAGGCGGCGTTGAGAATAAACATATTCGCGGAATTGTTCATAAATGATACTCGCTTATTCTTTCAGCTCATGTCTTACCAACTGCTGCCAATTTTGTTGAAACCCGTTTTTTCTGGAAATTTTCCCTAAATCATAAGCGGAACGACTGATTGACCCGTATCGGTAGATGTGTCTACTTCATATCCAGCGATGCTTTACCAGGGCTAACCCCCGCTGCCATTAACGCGTGTTCTATTAGGCGGGACCGGGCACCGAATATGGCGATGGTGTAAAGACTTATAGCATAGCAAAAAAAGGGCTGCCCCTCTTACAGGGCAGCCCAATCCGCGTTTTCCGCGGGGTGATTTTAGAGGGATTCCGCCCTCTTCGCTTGTATCTTCATTGCCATAAGCCTCCTTCTCCGTCCCGGCCGGGGGCGGATGCTTAATTTGCCGGCTTGTTCTTTCTATATCAAAGAAGTGGCGGCCGCAAGGGATAAATCGATTATACCGAATTCCTCCGTTTACACGATCATTACTTTGGGGCATTATATATGTCACTATTTGATTTCCCGGGAGGCAGTATATGGCTATACGAAAATTCGCATTCCGCCCCGTTAATTCTTCAGGCTTCGCCTGAGCCGCCGGGAACGCCATACTAGGTAGCGTTCCTCGCCTCGGCTCTGCGCGGATGTAACCCAAGCATCTTACGAGGAACGGCAATGTCATCTTATATAAACGCGGATTCTCTTCTCCCTCCAGAACTTATAGAGGAAATCCAGAAATATGTCCAAGGTTCGCTCGTCTATATTCCGCGCCCGTGCAAACATCGTTTGGGTTGGGGTAGGAAGAATGGGACGCGGGAATTTCTTGATAAGCGTAACGAGGCTATTCGTATCGCCAAAGCGAAAGGCAAATGCATAGACGATTTGGCGGATGAATACGGCTTATCTCCGGACGGGATTAGAAAAATCCTGTACGGGCCAAAGCGCTCTTTAGCATTAACCAGCTAATAAAGGGAGGGGACCTCAAACGGCTTCCCCTTTCGCGTGAACCATTGAGCGCCTTTTTTATCGGCTTCCTCTTAGGAATGCCAATAAAAAACTGGATGATTTCCAGTATTAGCCGTATTATTAAGATATGGTAGCAAAGTCAGCTCGAATAACTAGTCTTCATAAGAGCGCTCTCCGTTTTGGGAGCGCTCTCTTAATTTTGTTTTCTTTTGCCGCTAAGCTTGAGGCTCAAACGGACAGTCCAAGTCCCGTGACAAATCAGGAATCGGCGCTTAAGGGCGCGGCCTGGATTATCCCTATAAGAGGAGATATTGAGCAGGCTATCCAAGTATTCGTGCGCAGGGAAACTCGCGCCGCCTTGAATGCCGGCGCCGCGTTCATCGTTTACGAGATTGATACCTTTGGCGGGCGAGTGGATACCGCTTTAGAGATCTCTTCCTTCATCGGTTCCGTTAAAAACGCGGAAACCATAGCCTGGGTTCATTCGGGACCTGATTCCATGGGTGTTAGCTGGTCTGCCGGGGCTTTAATCGCTTTATCCTGTTCTTCCATCTATATGGCCAGCGGCACCTCTATTGGGGCGGCCGCTCCAGTGGAGCTTGGCGCCGATGGCGCGGCGGAGCCGTCGGGAGAAAAAACCGTCAGCGCCGTTCGTGCCCAAATGGCCGCTTTAGCGGAAAAAAACGAGTATCCAGCCGCCATAGCCCTAGCCATGGTGGATAAAGATATAGAACTTTGGGAACTAGAGATCGATGGAACTACTAGAATGGCCACCGCCGCCGAAGCCGATCGCTTGGAACGCGAAATTGGGAACTCGGTAAAACGGCTGTCCGTGGTATCCAGTGAAGGCAAGCTCCTATCTCTTACCGCTGGCGAAGCGGTTCGTTATGGCTTGGCCCGCGATGTGGCGAATGATCAGGAAAGCCTTTTAGTCAAGCTTGGCGCGTCTAGCCCGGCTCTCGTGAGAGGTATAGGATTTTTTGATCAGCTTGTCGCGTTTCTAAGCTCCAGCGCGGTTCAGGCCTTATTTATCTTAGTCGGCATCGTGGCGCTTTTTCTGGAAATTAATACCCCAGGTTTTGGTATTCCCGGAGTTATCGCTCTGGTCGCCTTTCTCTTTGTGTTTGGCATAAACGCCCTGCTTGGGGCGGTAGGCTCCTTGGAGCTTATCCTCTTTCTAATCGGCGTTGGATTATTGACGGTGGAAATCTTTGTTTTGCCAGGCTTCGGTGTGGCTGGGGTCTCCGGTTTTGTAGCCATTGGCGCCGCTCTAATCTTTTCTATGCAAGATTTTGTTATTCCCGCCGCCGAGTGGCAGTGGGACTTGTTTGGACGAAACGCTATAACCGTTGTCTTAGCTATATTCGCCGCGATTATCGGTATCGCCGTTTTAGCTATGTTTGGACCAAAACTGCGTATGTTTAATTGGCTTGTACTGAAAACGCGCTTGGTTGGCGGCGCGGCTGGCGACGCGGTTATCACGAGTAGTGAAGACGCGCCGAATGACGATTCTCGCGGTCTATTCTCGGATGCCGGCTCGGGAAACGCCATTCCCCTCGGTTTGATTGGCCGTTCCGGTATAGCGGTAAGCACTCTACGGCCAAGCGGTAAGGCTGAAATCGATGGCAAGGTGTATGTGGTGGACTCGGACGGCGTTTTTATAGAGGCTGGGCAGTCGGTTATTGTTGATAGGGTTCGAGGAAATCAAGTGTTCGTAAAAGCGGCCGCTCAGCGCGGTTGATATCGGCCTGGCTATGTCCGGCCTAAAAAATGGAGGAAAGAATGCTCTATTTAATTCTGTTTGCCGTAATTGGGATTTTTGGTCTTGGTTTTCTTATTTTATTTTTTAAATTCTTTGGTCTCTGGTTCCGCGCCCTCCTCTCCGGGGCTTCCGTTGGCATGGGGAAGCTTATCGGTATGTGGCTGCGGCATGTTAACCCTGGCGTTATCGTTGACGCGAGGATCATGCTGACAAAGGCCGGTATCAGCGTTGATTCCGATATGCTGGAAACCCATTTTCTGGCGCGGGGCAATGTCTATAAGGTCAGTCAAGCCCTAGTAGCCGCGAATAAGGCGAATATCGCGCTGCCCTTTCAACGCGCGGCCGCCATCGATCTAGCCGGACGTGATGTTTTGGAAGCGGTTAAGACCAGCGTTAATCCAAAGGTTATCGATTGCCCCGATCCGTCCAAGGGAAAACAGACTATAGACGCTGTGGCCAAGGATGGTATCCAGCTTCAGGTTAAGGCGCGGGTTACGGTCCGCGCTAATATAGAACGCTTGGTTGGCGGCGCTATGGAAGAAACCATAATCGCTCGCGTAGGCGAGGGGATTGTTACCACTATCGGCTCTTCCGAATCATATAAGGCGGTAATGGAAAATCCGGATACTATTTCCAAACGGGTTTTGGATAAGGGCTTGGACGCCGGAACCGCTTTTGAAATTCTATCCATCGATATTGCCGATATCGATGTTGGCGCTAATGTGGGCGCTAAGCTTCAAGCCGATCAAGCGGAAGCGGATAAGCGCCGTTTTCAAGCGGAAGCCGAAAAGCGCCGCGCCGCCGCTCAAGCTTTGGAGCAGGAAAATATCGCCAAGGTTCAAGAAAACCGCGCCAAGGTAATTTTGGCCGAGGCTGAAATTCCACTGGCTATCGCCGAAGCTTTTCGCAAAGGCCAAATTGGGATTATGGATTTTTACCGGCTTAAGAATATTCAAGCCGATACGGATATGAGGTCAAGTATCAGCGGAAACGAAGGCGAGCGCGGCTAGTTATGGAAGATATCGTATCCACGATATTTAGTTTCATGCCGCTGATTCTCATAATCGGCGCGGGTGTGATACTTCAACGGGTTAAGGCCGCGAAGGAAGCGCAAGAGAATAAAAAACGCGCCGCCATTAAGACCGCCTCTGTTAGGGCTGAGGCGGCTCGGGTCGATCAGGATGCCGCGTTTAACGCCCATAGTTTATCCGTAGATGATGATAGGCCTATTAGCCATCAGCGGGCGCGGCCGGTTAGTAGCTCGCTAAAAAGCGGATTAGGAAGCTTAGCCACTTTCAGCTCGCCGGGCATAACGGATTCGCTTGCCTCAGTTAATACGGGTGTTCAGGGAAGAGTGAAGGGCGGGTATAAAATTAGCGGCACGCTTTTAACTCAGCAGATGAACGTGCCTGTGCCGCAAGCGCCGTCTCCGCCCGCGGATGCGGCCCCCGCGGCTCCCGCGGCTAGCGCAAGGGATGCTTCGGCGCCGAATCCGACTGTCGGTCAAGCCCTTAGCGCCAGCCTTGAACTTGGCGGCCGCTTGGGCCGCTTGTCGCCCTTAAAAAGAGCCGTGGTGATGTCGGAATTGTTGGGTCCTCCCGTGTCTCTGCGTCAGAATTAAAGGCTTATAGAGCTTCCCGCTTGAGCGGGAAGCGAACGTATGAGGCTAAAACTATTAGACTTTCACGAAAAGCTCTATTGCCTAAAGCAAGCGGCTATTGATATGCTCCGGGTACGGAATCGCTACGGCGTAAGGGTTTACACGCTCTTCGTCAGCGTTGAACCTGTATCTTTTTAAAGCCGCGCGAACGCTTCTTGGTCGCGTTGGCCGCCTCAGTGAGGATTGTATGAAACTCAGCCGCACCTTTCTGCCCACGCTCCGCGAAGTTCCCACTGACGCGGTTATCGCCAGCCATCGGCTTATGCTGCGCGCTGGCCTAATGCGAAAGCTTTCCAATGGCCTTTTTGTTTACTTGCCGCTTGGCCTGCGCTCTTTTCGTAAGGTGGAAGCTATCGTCAGAGAGGAAATGGACGCTATCGGCGCTTTAGAAATAAAACCGCCGGTGGTGGTGCCCGGCGAATTATGGAAGGAATCAGGTCGGTGGGATTCGTATGGGTCCGGTATGCTTAGGGTTAAGAATCGTCTGGGAGCCGATTTTGTCGTTTCCCCGACCGCGGAAGAGGCGTTCACTAGCATCGTGCGCGACGAATTATCCAGCTATCGGCAGTTGCCGTTGACCTTGTATCAGATAAATACCAAATACCGCGATGAAATACGTCCTCGGTACGGCGTTATGCGCGGTCGCGAATTCGTCATGAAAGACGCGTATTCCTATAACGCCGATGAGGACAGCCTTAACGAGAGCTACCAGGCTATGGGCGGCGCCTATCGCCGGATCTTTAAGCGCTGCGGGCTTACGGTTATACCGGTGCGGGCCGATACGGGCGCCATGGGCGGCACCGGTTCCGAGGAATTCATGGTGGAAAGCGAGATCGGCGATAACACGCTGATTCTTTGCCGGGCTTGCGACTATGCCGCCAATGTGGAGAAGGCCGCCTGCCAGCCGGATTATGAGGCGGCGGCTTCCGATAAAGAAGCGCTAAGCGCCTCTGAAAGAGTTCCCCCCATCGAACTGATCGATACCCCAGCGGTCCGCACCATCGACGAGCTCTGCGCCTTCTTGAAAACCGATGCCAAACGCTTTATCAAGACGCTGATCTATCGGGCTGTCAACGTGGAGTTCGATCTTTCCACGACCGAAGCTTACGCCTCCCTCAAAGCCGTGTCGGCCTCGTCTGGCGCGTATAAGGCGTATCCGGAGGCTTTCTTCGCCGTCATTATCCGAGGTGACTTGGATATCAATGAAGCCAAACTCACCGCCTTGCTTAAGGCCGGGGAAGTGGCCTTGGCCTCAGATGTGGATGTGGAGCGGCTTAGTGGCGCGCCGGTCGGTTTCGCGGGGCCGGTGGGCCTGAATAAACTGCCTGTCATCGCCGACGAATCGGTGGCCGCCCTTTCCGACGCGGTGACGGGCGCGCTGGCCAAGGACAAGCATTACACCCATGTCGCCTATGGCCGCGATTTTCAGCCCTGGCTTACGGCAGACCTAAGGGTGGTGAAAGCCGGTGACCGCTGCCCGCTCTGCGGCGGCGAGCTGTACGAGAAGAAAGGCAACGAGCTCGGCCATATCTTCAAGCTCGGTTATAAATACACCAAAGCGATGGGCGTGAGCTATCTCGACGAGCAGGGGCGGAGCCAGGTTCCCACCATGGGCTGTTACGGCATCGGTATAGACCGCGCCCTGGCCTCCGTCATCGAGGAACACCATGACGAGGACGGCATCCTCTGGCCTATGTCGGTTGCTCCCTTCCATGTCGTCATTGTCCCCATCAAATATGACGGCGCCGTCAAAACCGCCGCCGACGAGTTACGTGCGGCTTTGGAAAAGCTGGGCGTTGAGGTCCTTCTTGATGACCGCGAGGAGCGTCCCGGCGTCAAGTTCAAGGATGCCGACCTTATCGGCATTCCGCTTAGGGTCGTCATCGGCGACAAGAATCTACCCAATGTGGAAATCAAGCGGCGCGGCGAAAAGGCCGTCCGGCTGGTGGAAGTGGAAACGGCCGCCACCGACCTCGCTGCCGTGGTGCGCGCTGAATCGACCGCGCTCCAGGAGTAGGGGAATAGTTAGTTTTTATACATGGTAGCTATATCATTGATTCTACGCTTCATTTCCGCGCGGATATGCGGCGGCTCCAAACACTCGCATTTATCCCCGAAACCGAAAAGAATATTGTAGTAGTATTCGTTCTCTATGAAAGGAAAACTAACAAGCCAATGCGCATTATCGTCTGCCGTACAGTGTTCATAAGCGCAATAATCAAGTATCCTGTCCATGATAGATTTATGAATACGAATTTTGATTGTTGTTTGCATGCTTGTCAAAATATCGGTAAAGTCTAAGCTCGGTTTTTGATAAGCTCTTGGAGTAAAGCGCTCCTCCTGTATTTGTAGTTTTGATGTGCGGGATAGTTTAAATAGGCGAAAATCATTTCTTGTATTGCAATACCCTTGCCAATACCAATGGCTGCTTTTCAATACAAGCTGATATGGCTCGGCTGTTCGTGTGGTTTTATTGCCATAGCGATCCGTGTAGTCAAACGAAAGTAACTTGCTTTCCTGTAAAGCCGTTTTGATGATTTCCAAATAGGCTTGTACGTACCGCTTGCCCATCCAAGGACTCAAATCTATATGTATTTGATTCAGTCTCAATTCAATGTCTTTTGCTCTGTCGGCGGGGATAAAACTCTTGACTTTCGCGACGGTATTTACTAGTTGAGTGCCTCTTATTATGTTGGATAGGCTGGAAAGACCCATTAAAATAGCGGAAAGGTCAGCGGTAGAGAAAACCTTTCCATCAATCTTATATTTCTGCATGATTTGAAAACCGCCGCTTACTCCCGGGGTTGAGAGAACAGGAATACCAGCCAGGTTGATAGTATTTACTAATCTTTTCAATACTTAGAATACGTGTTATACTTTTCACATGAAAGAGTT
>CAZJJK010000070.1:0-17099 GCA_964546285.1 uncultured Treponema sp.
AAGGATGGAGAAATTCATAACACTAATGAAACTTGTATTTTCTGTCTTGATGGATAAGCATAGTATACAAGAACAAGGCTATTGAGTGGCTGGAGGGGAGCAATGTCTATTAAAATGCGTTTTATCTTGCTGGTTGATGACGAGAAAAGCATTACGAACGCCCTCCAACGCGAATTACGCGACTGGGCTAAAGAACGCTCATTGGAAACTCTCTGCGCTTCTTCTGGCGCTGAGGGGCTTGGGATCCTTAGTGAACATGGGGAAGAAATAGCGCTAATTATATCTGATTTGAAAATGCCGGAGATGAAAGGATCTGATTTTTTACTTGAAGTCAGAAACTCATTTCCTCATATAGTATCAATCCTATTAACAGGTTTTCCTGAAGTTGGCGAAATTGCGAAAGTCGTAAAGGCAGGGGTTTTTAGCTTTGTATTAAAACCTTGGGAATCAGAATATTTAATCGCTGAGGTGACTAAAGCGTATGATTATAGTGAAGTTAGACGACAACGCGATGGCTATTTGAAAACAATAGAGGAAGAATTAAAATGGGCGGGTAGACTACAAAAAAATCTTTTAAAACCCAATCTCCCTTCTGTTGAAGGTATAGATTTTAAGGTTATTTCACAATCGATACCGGGTTTGCATTGCGGTGGAGACTATTTTGATGTTATCTCACTTGGTGGTGATCGTTTTCTTATATTAATAGGCGAAGTCCAAGATAGAGGCATAAAAGCCGCTTTTGTGACTGGCATACTTAAAGCGATTATTTATTCCGAATATGTTCGCTCAACCCTAGGCCATGATTTTTCTCCTAGTGATTTTTTACGTTGGTTGAACGGGCGTATGGATTTTGAATTTAAAAGCGGTTCAGAGTTATGCGTTACTTTTTTTTGCGGTGTGTTAGATTTGGTGAAATTAACCTTTCTTTACGCAAACGCGAGTCACTCCAAGCCGTTCATCGTTCATACTGGGAAAGCGACAGCATTGCCAGTGGCGGGTCCCGCTATCTGTATGAAAAACAGAGCTGAATATACTGATTCAACCGCGTATTTTTATCCAAGAGATATATTTGTATTCCATACAAGTGGAGTCACAAGGAAGAGTGAATTAGATGTAAAAGATATTATACAGCTTAAACCAATACTTGAGGCATTTGAATATAGAGCGGATTTTCATAAAAAAGTGCTCGCTAGTGTATTGGCTTCTAGACAAGTAAAAATGTTTGAGCGGGGAGCGACTCTGATGACAGCGCGAATTCATTGAGTTTGGCTAGTATAGTATAAGTCTAGTCTTAAAAAAGGTTTACCTGATCGATTCTGTATAGACTGCCGTCAAGTAAACACAAAGTAACTCATAGCATGAAAAACAGTTTTATTAGTTTTCATCAGAACGATAAAAATTTACGATAGAGCGTCCGTAGATTCTCTGATCAGCTAAACAAAGAGGCGGTATTTTCTCGGGTAGTTTATCTTCTTTTGGCCTATGAATCATTAGAAGCGTTGGAGGCGCTATTAAGGCCGAAGCAACGATTGACCTAAGCAATTCGGCTTTAAAGCGATAAGGGAAGGGTGGGTCGCAAAATACATAATCCCATGAACGACGAGCTCTACGTATATAAAGCTCAACCGATATGAAATGACATTCAATTCTGACAGGTGATATTGAGCAATTATTAATTAGTGTAGAGCGTTTTAGATGGTCCGCTTCCACGGCATCAATTTCAGTAGCTCCGCGCGACGCGGCTTCTAAGGCGATTATTCCAGAACCAGAAAACAAGTCTAAAAAGGACGCACCAGTCAAATCACCGATTATAGAAAAAAGCGATTCACGCATTCTGTCCATAGCTGGTCTAATTATTCCATCCGGTACCGATATTCGGCGCCCGCAAAGAACGCCGCCGGTGATTCTCAAGACTCAGCCTCGTTTTTTAATAATTCGTTTAGCTCATAGCTACTAACCACAGCGGAAGCGTCTGTATCTTCTTGGTTCCAACCACTTGTTAAGCCGCTTATGCGTATAGAGCGGGCGTTAGAACGTTCCTGCCATACAAGGATTTTATCCATCAAAGTTTGGCTACTATTTGAAATAATTGTGTTTCCAGACCTTATTTTCATCAAGGTCGCTTTATAACTTTCTTCACAATCACTTAAATTTAATAATTGTTCCTGTCGCTCTAATAAACGTTCGTTTTTTTCCAATTCATCAAGGAGTTTTTCCAAGCTATCGCCAATAAATCCAATATCATTCATTATTTTTACCAGAAAATACTCAGAATCTAAATCTAGTAAGAGACCATCACGGATGGTTCGTATTAGGATGTTTATAAAAAATATGTTATCCTCAAAATGCAGGCGCTTAGACATAATCATCTCCCTCTTGAAGTATCGGCGTCATTTTGGCTTACTTGACATCCCACATGGCTACAAGCTACATTCCTTATACCTCTTTATCCGTCATTAGGGCGGATCAATCAAGACCGAAAGGAGGATCTATGCGTCAGTATGAGCTGACAGTCATTTATCCGCTGGAAGAAGACCAGCATAAAGCGGGACGAGAAGCAGTCGTCGTAGATATGGAAGCCCACGGTGTTCAAGTCCAAAAAACAGATGAACTTGGCGATCGTGATTTGGCATATCCGATTAAAAAACGCGCTAGAGGTCGTTACGTACTCTATACAATAAGCGCGGAGCCAGCTTCTATCGTTGAGATAGAACGCTCTTTCAAATTGAATCCTAATTTGCTTAAATTCTTATTCGTCCGTATTGAAGAATAGGGGCGAGGCATGACCGACCTTAATCGAGTTATCCTAATAGGGAGACTAACCCGTGATGCTGAATTGAAGTATACCACGGGTGGTCAGGCTGTCTGCAAATTCGCTCTAGCTATTAATCGACGAAAAAAGAGCGGCGATCAATGGGTTGAGGAAGTAAATTTCTTCGACATTGTCCTTTGGGGCCGTTCAGGTGAAGCGATTAATCAATACCTTATAAAAGGCAAACAAATTGCTGTTGAAGGTGAATTAAGGCAAGATCGTTGGGAGCAAGATGGCCAAAACCGTTCTAAGGTAGAGATTGTGGCGAATAATGTTCAATTGCTTGGCGGTGGAGCCGGATCTTCCCCCGCCACAGGCGCATCGCCGCAGAGAGAACGAAAGAACGAGTATAATCGTTCTGGAACGGAAAACGATCAATTTGGCGGTTCTGACTCTTCCACTCAAGACGATTTTACAGATGACATACCCTTCTAACTTTTAGAGAACAAGAGATATCAAGGAGCGAATTTATATGTCGGATGAGAGAAATTATAATGATAGGCCTCGTATGGACCGCGGAGACAACCCTGGTGATGGATCTGGTTATTCAGGACGTGACGGCGATGATCGCGGTGGTCGCGGTAAGGGAAAGATATATTTCAAGAAAAAAGTATGCAAATTCTGTACTCAAAAAATGAAGATCGATTATAAAGACGCGGATGGTTTGCGCCGTTTTACGACTGATAGGGGAAAAATATTACCGCGGCGTATTACCGGGACTTGCGCAAAGCATCAAAGATCTTTAGCGGTTGCGATAAAGAGGGCCAGAATCATCGCGATATTACCCTTTGTAGCCCGTTAAGCGGCGGTCCTAATGGGTGATTGGCCAAAAGAAAGACTCAGAGCGGCGGTCCCATATGTAGTGGGTGCCGTGCTTGTGGTCGCGTTGACTAGATCTGTTGTTGCGACCCCGTTTTTTCTTTTGCCCATCGCGTTTTTAGCGGAATGGCGGGAAGGGCGCTATCTATGGCCAGCCACAGGATTATCTATAATTTTAAACACTTTGGCCGCTTTGCTAATAAGCAAGGCGGATTTAGTTTCCTTTGGCTTTATCGCTGACACTCTATATTTTGGCGGTATAACGATAATTTTCGCTTGGGCTGTTTCTGGTCGTTTTTTTTCATTTATTCGTCGACCTTATCGTTTCGCTATCGCCGCCGCTCTTTCTGCTTTAGTAATTGTTCCCATTTTGAGCGTAGCGAAAAATACCCCTGATTTATTGGAATATATAGAAGCTCAAGCAGAGGTCTTGTCGCAGGCTCTTATAGAAGCATCTGGTTCAGACGTAGTCCAACAATCATTAGTGGAAAATTCTATAGATACCGCTTTTCTTATTGACACGATTTTTTCCGTCATGATGAGAGGCCTTTCTTTCGCTCATTTCTTAGTTTTCGCTGTAAACTGGCGTTTAGCTAGTTTATTTGTTCGGAAAAGAAGATTTTATCAAAGAAGTGACGGGCCTTTGATTACATTTAGGAATGACAATATTTTTATATGGATCCTTTTAGGCTCTTCCCTTATTCTACTCGGTGGACTTTTCACGAGTAACGCTTTAATTGAAATATCGGCCTGGAACATCGTTTCTCTTTGTGCTACTTTATACGGCATCCAGGGATATGGTATATTACTCTATAATATATCAAGACCAACGTTACCTAGGTTTTTACGTCCCTTGTTAAGTTTGATTATTCTTTTTTCGCTATTGCGTCCTGGCCTAAATGCTATTGTCGCGTTGACTCTAGTTTTAGCTGGTGTCGCTGAAACATGGTTGCCGTTACGGCCACCTATATCTTCCGGACCGACCTCTACTCCTGAGGCGTGATAGGCAAAATTGCCAGTCCGGTATTATTGGAAGGAGCTTGAGACGTATGAAAATTATTCTAAACAAAGATGTGTATCCACTAGGCGAAGAAGGGGATGTTAAGGATGTCGCAAAGGGCTATGCGCGCAATTTTCTCTTCCCAAGAAAATTAGCGTACGCCTATTCTGATTCTGTTGTTAAGATGTTCGAAGCTCGTCGCGCTGAAATAGAAGAAAGAAAAGCAGTTAAGCGAAAAGATTCAACATTCTTGAAAGAAAAAATTGAGAACTTGGAAATGGTTATTGAAATGCCAGCTGGCGCAAACGGAAAGTTATATGGCGCGGTTACAAATCAGACGATTGTGGATGAGCTTCAGAAAGCCGATCTGAAATTTGAAAGGAAAAAAATAGAGATTCCTGGTAATTCTATTAAGAGTGTTGGAAAGTATCGTATTATTGTAAAGCTTTATGAGAGCATTAGCGCTGAATTAAAGCTATCGGTTCAAGCACAAGGTTTGAAAAAAGAGAAACCCGTTGTAGCTTCAGGGAAATCCATTCAAGCAAAAGCGAAACCAAGTGTTGATGAAAGCGTTCCGGTGGTTGAGAAGACCGAGAATGCTAATATCTCCGTGAAAGAGGAAAGTCAAGTGGAAGCGGTTTCTGCTGAAGCTGAGACGATCAATGAAAAAAATGATTTGACGACGGATAAAGCGTCCGAAAATCAAATCAGCGAATAGTATAAGTCAGCGATGAACGATGGCGCCGCTCAAGGATAAGGTACCGCCCCATAACGATGAAGCCGAACAGGCAACTTTGGGAGCCCTTCTTCTTGATGACGACGCCATCAGTACGGCTGTACGTTTTTTAAGGCCTGCGGATTTTTACAATAACGCCAATCAACGTATTTTCCAAGTTATCATAAATCTTTTTAATAAAGGCAAAAAAGCTGATATCATTACTGTGGTAGAAGAGTTGCGCCGTTTAGGCGAGCTCGATGTCGCTGGAGGACCAGCTTATATAGCTTCTTTACCCGCCGTAGTACCAACTAGCGCTAACATTGAATATTACGCCAAGACTGTACAGGATCACGCTATTAGACGAGCATTAATTTCCCTGGCCAGTTCAGTAAGCGCGAAATCATTTGATGAAACCCGTGAAGGGAGAATGATTCTTGAGGAAGCGCAACAAGCAATATTTGAACTAACCGATAATAGACAAGCACTTAGTTTTAAAAGCGCGAGAGAAATAGTCCCTAAGACGATTGATGTTATCCAAAAGCTGTACAATACGAAAGAACAATATACCGGAGTTCCAACTGGTCTTTCAGAATTAGATAATATTACTAGTGGATTTCAGAAATCTGAACTTATTATTATTGGTGCTAGACCCTCGGTTGGTAAAACCGCTCTTGCCTTAACTATGGCGGCTAATACCTCAATAAAGGACAATCGTCCTACCGCTTTTTTTACTTTAGAAATGTCTGACCTAGCCTTGATGCAACGTTTGATCGCTAGTGAAGCAAGAATTAACTCAGAGTATCTTCGTACTGGTTTACTGAAACCAAGTGATTTTCATAGCTTAATGGAAGCCGCTGGCAGAATATATGAAGCGCCTTTGTATATTGTTGATATGCCTAGTATGAAACTTCTAGACCTTCGCGCGCAAGCGCGTCGTATGCGTACGCAACAGAAAATCGAAATACTCTTTATTGATTATCTAACCTTGATAAGTTCAGATAATTATTCTTTGCCACGACATGAACAAATAGCTGAGATATCCAGATCCTTAAAAAGTTTAGCTCGAGAACTCGATATACCTGTAGTAGCTCTATCTCAGGTTCGTCGAGACGCGGAAGGGAAAAGACCATCGTTATCAGATATTCGTGAATCCGGATCAATTGAGCAGGATGCTGATGTTGTCATATTTCTACATCGAGAACGCGAAAGCGAGAGAAAGGCTGACGGTGAAAGATCAAAAGTAATACAGACAGAATTGATTATCGCCAAACAAAGAAATGGTCCTGTAGGCACGATAGATATTGCCTTTTTGCCAAATTATACGAAATTTGAATCGTTATCGAAACACAACTCCTAAGCTTTAAGGAGAGGATATGGCTTTTGAAAATGAATATAGCTTTGATCTTTTAGTGAATGAAGCTGAGCGCTTAGTTATTAAAGAGTTAGGAAAACGGCTCTCGGAATTTGATGCCGACAACATATGCGTTTGCGAAGATTGCGTATTGGATATGGCGGCGTTGGCCTTAAATACGGTTAAGCCCTTATATCGTGTTTCATTATTAGGCAGTTTATATGCCGCTCATGCCGCCGACGAAGAAAGTTATATGGATTCCATAAAACAAGCGGTTGACATGGCTGTAAAAAAGGTGTCTTCAAATCCTTCACACGATTAGAATTATCAAACTAGAGCAAAAGGCGTATATTTTTAAGCGAGACTCTATAAATTTACCAATAATACAAAAAATGTTAATAAAAACTTTTTTACCTTATCAGTAAAAAAGCCTTTGCTAGTCTTAGCCTTTTAAGCTGATGAAAATACTGAATCGACTTATCTTATAATTCCACTAAGCGACCCATTATTGCCGCTTAGCGTCCAAGTAGTATTGAAGATGGATAAGGTTTTTTCTATTTCTCCAGTCTCTCCATCATACCATGTTAATGATCCTTCATTATCCAATATTATAAAATAACGATCATACGAAAATAGACAGCTAGGTAGACTGAGTCCTCTTGCCAAAGTGTTAAAACCAGTACTATTTATGATATAAGCTGATTCGCCACCAAGATTGGTCGCGATTGAACCAGCGACCTCTGTTAATTGAGCGTTTAGGTCTTCCGCTTGGTAGGTCATAAGCACTGTACTAAAATACGGCGCTTGCGGATTAACGCGAATAATGTTTGTTTTTGAACCCGTTTCATCAGAATCGATTAAAATTGCGTACAGATAAGAACTTTGTCCTCGGTATAAACGAAATGCTGTTTTTCCGGGAAGCTCTAGGGGGGCTGTTTCTCCGGTAACTGTATCAATCGCGATTAAAGCCGCATAAGGAGGCAGGGCCGAGTCCTTAGCCGCTAATATTTTACGTTCATCAATAAAATCGGCGTCAATTAAGCCGAGAGAAGAAAATGAAAAGCGTTTGACAGCATTATCAATATCAATAATTGTTAATTGGCCAAGGTTGTCAAGAAATAAAGCGGAAGATTTATAAATTTTTACAGAGCTTATAGGCGCTCCGGTTGGAACAGGCAGCGGTCTTTGAAGTAAACCATTAATAAGAACAGGTTCAACAGAACCATCTTTACGCCATTTAATATAGGTACCATCATCGCTACTCGTTATCTGATATTGATCTATATCTGGCAAATTGTAGAAAACAGCGCCCCCCCTATAATCATCAGGATTAGCTGGAATACTTAAGGTAAAAGCTTCCCGCCTAAGCTGTATTGAGTCTCCTTTTATATAAGCTTCATTATATCGTGGCGCTTGGGCAACTTGATACGCGCTTGCCGAGTTGTACCCGTTTTCCACTTCAGCGATAGTACCTGTATCAAGGGTTAAAATGGTTCCACCTTCATAAACCATAAGGCCACCAGCGAAAAGAGATGGAATCATTATATAACGAACCTTAGGTATGGAAACTGTATTAGGCGGAATCAATGTTAGCGCGACAAAGCTTCCATAAGATTCGATTGAAAATAATTCATCAGTGTCCTGTGAACGCGTGATTGTCGCGCCGACTGTAAGCGCTTTTCGATTAAGCTCCTTACCTTTAACGGCGTCAAAAATTATGACACTATCCGTATCGATACCGGCGAAATATCTATTGTTTCCAAAAAGAACAGGTGATCGCAAATCAGGGACTAAAGAGACGCGTTCTAATCGTGAGCCGTTTGTCATATCCCAATACGATAACTCTCCTGAAGCCGCGTAAGTTACCACAGTCCTCTCGGATTTTCCAGTCGCGGCAAAAAGAATAGGGCCAGTTACTTCAGTAGTAGATGATAAAGGTGTTCCATTATCTGGGTTAAGAATGACAACGCCATTTGGAGCGTTGCGTCCAACTAATAAAAAAGTTCCATTAGCCGAATAGCCAAGAAAAGAAATCGCGTCTTTAAAACGAAGGCTAAAAATACGTGTGCGTGTAATGTAATTCCATACTGAAACTCGATATATACCTAATCCATCACTTTCTGAAACCGCTAATTCAGCTCGGTTCGGATGTAATGAGAGCGCTGTTAATCCATACGGACTTACCTGATATTTCGTTGAAATAGCCATAGTGTCTGGATTCCAAGCGGCGATATACCCATCTGATCCAGCTGAGAATATTAAACCATCTTTTTCATCATAAGCTAAGGCGCTGATACTACCGCGATGCCCTGTGGTATCTTGCGCCATAGAAGATAGAGTTGTCAGTAAAAGGAAAACAAGGAAAAAGCGGAATCTGGGAAGCATCATAAAAGTTACCTTACCCGTCTAAACAGATTTTGAACCGACATATATGATCCACAACGTAAGGAGACAAAAGGTTCGGAAAGAGGCGACGCTAAATATTCTCCTTTAGTTTTTTCATATAGTTTTAAAGGAATGCGACTTACCGCAACTTCATCAGGACGAAGGCCATGAAGGTGAAATTCTATAGTCTCATCAACTATACCAGAGAACCAAGCGCTGACTTCCGCGTTAGGAGCAGCCTCATCGGCTTTTACAAGGAGGTAATATTTTAGCGCCTCAATGATAATTGGCTCCAAACCGGCTTCAATTACAGCCAAACGGTCCGCTAATTCCGCATAACCAATAAGAATCTCGACTTGATTATCGGCTTGAGTCTCTTGAGAATAGAAATCAGCGCGGTCATACTCACTCTTAACGGAAAATTCTAAATTATGACTTGGCCATGATATAGATATAGGAAATTCTGGCTTAATAATTCTTCCACAGGAAGGGCAACTAAGTTCAAAAAGAGAGCCATTGGTTATAAGCTTTATTTTTTCAGGATTAGCATCCAAATCAATGATTTCAGGAACATCAATTTCTATCTGATTCTCGCATAGGCAAGTTACGCTTTTCATATCAGCCTCCTAACGGTTCAATGATCATTGTCCTGTTAAAAACAAGATATCCCCGAATAGGGAGAAGAGCAATAAACCAAATATCGTAATTGATCCAATCAGCTGGAAATAATAAACAGTCTTAGTCTTAAGCGGCTTCCGGCGAATGGCTTCAACAAGAAACAATATAATCATACCACCATCAAGCGCTGGAATTGGTAAGAGATTCATAAAGCCTAAGGCTATGGATAGAAGAGCAAGAAAATTGAAAATTGAACTAAAGCCACTGCCAAGGCTCTCGCCAAAACTTTCAGCGGCGATATCTCCAACCATATAAGTTATTCGAACTGGTCCTGAAACAGCTTTTGTTAGGTCGATACCCCGGAAAAGAAGCCCAAGGCCTCGTACGGATTGGATAAGTGTTTCCACTGTTTCGCTTAAGCCCTTACTAATAGCCGCGAAGGGTGATAAGCTAGGCGTTCTGTAACGTAAGGTTTTAAAACTAAGCCCAAGATTGGCTGAACCGTCATTCCCATAAACGACAATCATCTGAGTATTCAATATTTCGCCATTTCGATTTAGCGATAAATTGAGAACATTCGGTTGTTTGAATAATTCGGCTGTAAGCGCGGCGGTATGAGGCAGGGAGGTGCCATTAACGCTGATAATTACATCTCCTCTCTCAATCCCGGCTAGAGCTGCCGAACCTCCTTTTTCAACAGTTTCAATAACTGGATTTGTCCAAAAATAAATGCCCAACTTCCCAGCACCTGAGGCCGGATCAAGTTTGGGAAATGCCACAAGACTAAGCTTTTCATTATTACGTTCAACGCTAAGTACTAATTCCTTCCCAGGATTTGGGGCTATAGCATCTTGAATTTCAGTATAATTAGCGGTGGCTTTTCCATTTATAGCGATTATTCGATCTCCGCTTTTAAGCCCCGCGTCATCAGCTGGATAGCTGGTACCAGGTTCTATCTCGGATGCTAATACGATTCTGTTGTCAAGAGTCCGTACTTCAAAGCCTATACCCCAAACAAAAGCCAGGGTAATAATGGCGAATAGAATATTGGCTGTCGCCCCGGCGACGGAGACAATACAGCGCTTAATCGGGCTGGCGCCATAGAAAGTACCAGGCTCATTGGGAATCCGCGTATCTTGTCGGGCTAAAGCTTCTCTAAAAGCCGCTTCGCCACTCATTTTACAATAACCGCCTATAGGGAATACACCAAGTCTATATTCAGTACCAGCTATTTTTTTTGATATAAAGGGCGGCCCCCAGCCTAAGGAAAACGCCTCTACACTTATACCGCACATACGAGCCGCGATAAAATGACCCAATTCATGGATAAAAACGACTAAGCCTAAGCCAACAAGTCCGAGTAATATACGAATAAGCATTAGTTCAAGTCCTCCACGGCTCGGATTGCTGTAACACGAGCTCTAGTATCACTATCCATAACACCATTAAAATCAGAGTCATCGCCCGACCAGTCAGAATTAAGAACAGCGTGTGCTATACGGCTTATATCTGTAAATGAAATGCGCTGTTCAAGAAAGGCTGAAACAGCTATTTCGTCAGCCGCGTTATAGGCTACTGGATAAAAGCCGCCATAAGTTATCGCGGAGTAAGCAAGAGAAAGCATGGGGAAACGTTTAAAATCAACTTGCTCAAAACTAAGAGTACAATTCGCTAAATCAAGCTTACCAAAAGAACATGGGCGAACATTGGGGTAAAACATCGCGTTATGTAGGGGTAAACGCATATCGGGATTAGATATTTGAGCATACAGCGAGCCATCGATCATACGGATAAGGGCATGAATCTGGCTTTGAGGATGGACTAATACCTTTACTTTAGAAGCAGGCAAATCGAATAATTTAGCGGCCTCAATAACTTCCAGCCCTTTATTCGCTAAGGAAGCTGAATCAACACTAATTTTTGCGCCCATAGACCATGTTGGATGAGCTAAGGCTTGTTTGCTGGACACCTTTTCCATAGCTTCATATGACCAAGTACGAAAGGGGCCTCCTGAAGCTGTTAGAATTATTTCTTCCAAGCTGTTTCTATCCTTAGATTGAAGCAAATGGAAAACGCCGGAATGCTCAGAATCCACTGGAATTATAGAATTGCCATAACTAATCGCCTTGTTTTTAACTATAGTACCTGCCATAACGATGGTTTCTTTATTTGCGAGAGCTAGATCACCATATTCTAGAGCGACAAGAGAAGGAATTAGGCCAGCCGATCCAGCTATGCCGTTTATGGTAAGCTCAGCTTGACAGCGCCTAATAAGTTGAGTCACGGCATCAGGGCCTACAAAATCAATATCGGTTGAATTATTAACAGGCTCTCTTAGCGCGGTCAACGCTTCAGGGAAAGCCAGGGATAATTCCTTAATCTTCTTATAATTACGACAAGCCGATACGCCAACAAGCTTAAATTCCTCAGGATAGGAATTTACAACATCCAAAGCGTTTAAGCCAATAGACCCAGTCGCTCCAAGAATTACAATACTCTTTCTCAAAGCTTACGCATCCTTTCCGCTTTTCCAGCTGTTTATTGCGTGAATAAAATATGGTAGAGAATAAAAAAAACCGGGGCGGCAAAAGCTAGAGAATCTACCGAATCTAATATACCGCCACGGCCAGGAATAATTGTCCCTGAGTCTTTAGCGTTCACGGATCGTTTTAACGCGGACTCAGCTAAATCTCCGATAATGGCCATGAAGCCGACACAAAACCCCAAAATAACGCCGCCGGCAATTGGTGGAAAAAGACTTGAGCGGAAAGCGTGAGGAACGATTATGGGAGCCAGAATCGTTATTAGAAGAGACCCGGCGATACCGCCCACAAAGCCAGCAATACTTTTATTTGGGCTTACCGCGATTATGCCTCTGTTATTTTTTCCAAAAAGCATACCGATAAGCCAAGCCAATGAATCGTTACCAAAAACACATAATAGATATACAACAATGACTTCTGTCGCGAAAGCGAAGCTGGTCATCTTAATTATCCATGCCAATAGGGAACCCGGATATAGGAAAGCCGCCATACTTGAAAAAACATTTTCCCGAATAGATTCAAGTTTAGGTGTAGTTGTAAATATCTTAGATGATAAGATCCAAATAAGCGCCGCGCTTGGCAAGGCATAGTCAAAAGGAAACACATTCGGAAAAAAACTTGATAATGTGAACGATAAAGGAAATACAGCGCCGAGGATACCAGCCTCCACGTGAAAAGCCAGCGTGCCTTTTGGATTAAGAATACGTGCTAATTCTATAGCGCCAAGGGAACAAACTACTATCACGGCTATATCGGCGGCAAGGTGCTTAGGCTGGGGGAGGGCGATTATTAGAGCTAAAACCGCGGGTAAACCTAGGAAGAACATAGAAAGACGGACTATAGCCTTTTTCATATTGTAGCACCCCCAAAACGTCTATCACGTTTCTGGAATTCGCTTATCGCGGCGAAAAAATCCTTGTCAGTCCAATCCGGCCAAAGTTTTTCGGAAAATATATATTCCGAATAAGCCGCTTCCCATATAAGAAAATTACTAATACGTCTTTCGTCCGCGGATCTGATTATAAGATCAGGATCAGGAATATCTGGATTATCCAGGTTTTCGCTTATCATCTTTTCATTAATATTCTTTGGGTTTAAATCTTTTTGACATATACGCGAAAAAGCCCTTACCAGCTCATCCCTGCCACCATAATTGATCGCTAAAACAACAGTAAGTCCATTATGAAAGGCTGTATCCTTAACCGCTTGCCGTAGCTCTTTGACGACATCGGCAGGCAAACCATTGATATCTCCGGAAAAACGCAGGCGGACATTATTTTCACGATAAAAATCTAACTCAGCGATTAGGTGCCTTTTGATTAAGCCCATTAAAAAACCGACTTCATCAGCGGTACGTTTCCAATTTTCAGTTGAAAATGTATAAAGAGTCAAAAATCCTATTCCAATTTCCGCTGCGGCCTTAACTATACGCTTAGCCGCTTTCAGTCCCTCGTTATGGCCTTCCGTCCTAATTAACCGTCGCTGTCTGGCCCAGCGTCCGTTACCGTCCATAATAACACCCACATGAGCCGGTAAGCGGGATCGGTCGATAGCGCCGTAATAATCCATTACACGTCCATAATTTCTTTTTCTTTTACTTCAACTATGCTATTTATGTCTTTGATATAACGATCTGTTAGTTTCTGGATATCGTCAGTCGCTCTGCTCTCCTCGTCCTCTGTCATTTCACCGTCTTTAACAGCTTTCTTTATGCTATCAATACTGTCACGTCGAATATTACGAATAGCGACCCTGCTTTGTTCCGATAAGTTTTTAGCGTGTTTTACCAGCTCTTTTCGTCGCTGTTCGGTTAGCGGAGGAATTGAAACGCGAATTACCTTGCCGTCATTTGAGGGGTTGAGAGACAAATCAGAACTACGGATAGCCTTTTCTATCTCGCCCATAAGACTTCTATCCCATGGTTGAATCACTATAGATCGAGCTTCTGGGATCGATATATTGGCTACCTGAGACAAGGGGGATTTTTCGCCATAATAATCTACCCTGAGTTTATCAAAGATAGCGGCGGAAGCTCGGCCTGTTCGAATCGTAGCGAATTCATCCTTTAAAGCCTGTATGCTTTTCTTCATTTTTTCTTCTGTCAGCGTGTTTATATTTACCATAGGCCCTCCTCAATACAGCGTCCGCCAAAAAGGGCGGACGCTAATCGCGATTATTCGCCGACGCGGAAATATGTATACGCGCTCACCGAAAGTTTCGCTCCTATTTCTTTGCCGGTATCGGCAAGAACCTGAGCGACATTACGTTTTTCATCCTTAACGAAAGCTTGGTCAACTAAGCAAATATCTGAAAGGTACTTATTTATTTTCCCTTTTAAAATATTGTCTATGACAGAGGCTGGCTTTCCCTTAAGTTTTTCATCGCTTTCCATTTGTTTACGGAAAATTTCTTCCTGTTCGGAAAGAAAAGACTTGTCAATCTGACTTCTCTCAAGAGCCATGGGGTTAAAAGCGGCCACATGTAAAGCCAGATCAAATACAAGATCTTTTACTCGTTGATCCCCTAAGGCTTCAGGCTTGTCCGACGCTAGGCCAACAACGACCCCAATTCGCCCATCGCCATGAATATAGCTGGTCATTATTTCGTTATTCGCGGCCTTAATCATTTTTAGGCGCTTGAGGCCCATGTTTTCACGGATCTTTGTCGCCAGCTCTGTTACCATAGCGGACAATTCATCATTAATCGTATCGTAACCCTTTGCCATAACACGATCAAGAATAGCTTCGCCAAGAGAGATAAACTCATCATTGCGGGCGACAAAATCGGTTTCAGTAGCTAATTCTACTAAAGCCGCCCGCTGGCCATCGACCCGGACAAATATTTTGCCTTCATTTGTGGCTCTATCGGCACGTTTCTCAACGGCGGCTAAGCCTTTTTCCTTTAATAATTTCTCCGCTTTGGCAAAATCCCCTTGGCAGTTCACCAAGGCATTTTTGCATTCCATCATGCCCGCTCCGGTTTTTTCACGGAGCGTTTTAACCTCTGACGCTTTAATATCCATGTATTATCTCCTTAAGGGGTAAGTACATTTATTCTTCGTAAACTCGATCTACATCTACGGGCAAAACATCTTCTTCAGTTTCTTCCACGACAAGCGCTGGTGCCGCTTCCGCTGGAACAACCGTTTCTGTATTTGCGGCATAGCTTTCTATGTCGACTTCTTGATCCTCTTCGCGCACCGAGGCTTCTACGGGAGCGGCCTCGGAAATTTCCTCATCCTCGTCTTGGAGCGTTTCAATAATCTTTAAGCCAGCCTCATTGTCAGCCTCAACGACAGCATTAGCTATAATTTGAGTAAACAAGGTGATAGCTCGAATAGCGTCATCATTGCCAGGAATAGGGTAGGTGATACCTTCGGGATTACAGTTTGTATCAACCACGGCGACAATCGGGATACCCATGCGCTGGGCTTCAGCTACAGCGATCCCTTCTTTACGAGTATCAATAATAAACAAAATTCCTGGCGGGTCCTTCATTTCCTTAATGCCGCCCAAGTTTTTTTGAAGCTTTACTCGTTCCTTTGCCAGCGTCGCTATTTCTTTTTTAGTAAGATTTTCAAAAGTGCCATCAACTTCCATTTTTTCCAATTTCTTGAGTCTAAGCAAGGATTTTTTTATGGTTGAAAAATTTGTAAGCATACCGCCAAGCCAGCGATTGTTAACAAAAAACATGCCGCAACGTTCCGCTTCTTTTTGGATAGCTTGTTGCGCTTGTTTCTTTGTCCCGACGAATAAGACAGACTTTCCACTGATCACCGTTTTACGAATAGCGTCGTACGCTTCTTTGATAGACTGTATGGTCTTTTGAAGGTCGATAATGTGAATTCCATTGCGTTCCGCGAAAATATACTTCTTCATCCGCGGATCCCAACGCTTAACTTGGTGGCCGAAGTGTACGCCCGATTCAAGTAGGCTCTTCATGGTTACTACTGCCAAAACATCCTCCCTGGTCGATAATATCTTCTAAAACCGTTAGCCATGGTTAAACATGGATAACTTAGTCTTTGATATTATGACTCCGTCTCTCTATCTCACCATTAATGGCGGAAATTATGAAAGCTAATCCGTTAATGGATAAGCGTTCTCTCTTAACATGACATAAAAATCGTGCAATGGCAAGCCTACGATTGAACTGTAAGAACCCGAGATGCTAACAATGAAACAGCCAGCCAGACCTTGAATACGATAAGCGCCAGCGACACCCTGCCATTCACCTGTTTCTAGGTACCATTCGATCTCGCTTTCGGAAAGAAGTGAGAAACGAACAAGGCTGACATTTGACCTGACATCCATATTCCCAGACCGACGATTATATAAGGCCATCCCGGTTATTACACGATGTTCCCGACCGGATAGTGATCGTAACATTGAGGCGGCGCTTTCCCTGTCATGGGCTTTTCCAAAAATCTCATTGTCTACGGCAATCAACGTATCCGCGCCAAAAACCCACAAAGGCAGACTATCGGTATATGAAGAAACAACCGTTTCCGCTTTTTTAAGCGCCAGCTTTTCGGCCCGTTGGACCGGATCTTGATCAACGATTAGTTCTTCATTAATCAATGGCGGGCGAATACTGAACGGCAGACCAAGAAGCTTGAAAAATTCTTGTCTACGCAAGGAGCCAGAGGCTAATATAATGGGTTCCATAAAAAAGACCTTACCATAAAATATGTTAATGATGTCAGCAACGTTTACGAAATACGTAAACAAACCGCCACCTTGACATGCTTAGCCTAAAAACATTATCGTTTTTTACATGGAGAGATTAGCTCATCTGGATAGAGCGTCAGCCTCCGGAGCTGAAGGTGGTGGGTTCGAGTCCCGCATCTCTCA
>CAZJJK010000071.1:0-9704 GCA_964546285.1 uncultured Treponema sp.
TGGTGGGGTAAGAACCGAAGCGGCGAAACCAGGGTGAATTCGAGGCGATTGCGCGGTTGTGGTAGGGACAGGCGGGGTTGGGACAGAACTCGGGACTGTCGATAGTGACGAGGCGGGAGGCGGGGTGGACCATGGTAAACCTCCGTTGGAAATGGAATAGGGTCCATATACCGGTACGGGGGAAAGAAGCGTCCCGCTTGTGTTTTGGGAAAAGTTTGTAAAAAATATTTTAAACAGAATTGGCAGCAGTATGAAATCCTTAAAAACGTCGGGTCCTTTTTTTGCTCACACGTTACAATGCCCTTGTCTTCCGGAAGACGACGGGACCGTCACGGCTGAAGCCAACGCGGTTATCATCTCTATCAACGAGGAACGATGGATTATTATTGTCTGCTTCAGTCAATGCTTTCCTATATTGAGGCGCGCGTCGGCGGGCTTATTAGCGAAAAGATCATAGGAAAGAGGATGGGGCTTTCGGAAGCCCATATACGCGAGGTCTTTAAATCCCATACGGGAAAGCCGCTAAGCACGTATATACGCTCGCGGCGTTTAGCACACGCGGCCTATGAACTAAGCCATACCGAACGCCGCGTCATCGATATTTCAGCCGATTACGCGTTTACCAACCCCGATAGTTTCGCCAGAGCCTTTAAGCGCGAATTAGGTTACCAACCCAGCGCCTTCCGGCGTTCAGGCTTGAAAGTGGGTCGGGTTAGAATTACGGGCGGGGTCTACGGCCCGGGAATACTTGATTATTCAGACAGACGATCCTTCCTCACCATAACAATGGAGCGACACATGAATGAAAGCGCTTTGGAGCGAACAGAATCATCCTGCATCCTTTATGGCGTACAGCGGGTTCAATATCGAGAGGAAGAATGTACGCCCTTTCCTGCCTGTCTGCGATCCTGTCTGAACTACCTAGGCCAGGATATAGATTATTGTCTCTTAATGGCGGCGACAGGCGCTTCCTTCCGTTTGCGCTGGAACGAGGCGGACTGGGATGGCGGCAACGTGGATATTATGTGTATTTACGACCGTCCGGAAGAAGCGCTGGAGCGCGGCTTCGCGGCGGCGGGCAGACACTTCGCCCTACTGAAGCGTAATCCGACAACGACAAAAATCGATTTTACCATGTTGATACAGCGCGAGATAGACGCGGGGCGCCCCCTTATCGCCTTGGGTATTATCGGCCCGCCAGAGGCCTGTATAATCACTGGGTATCGAGATAAGGGGAACACTCTCCTAGGCTGGAATTTTTTTCAGGAAAACCCAGAATTCGCTTCCGGCGTATCCTTCCACGACTACGGCTATTTTGAATGTTCAAATTGGTGGGAAAATCCGAACACCTGCGCGTTGATAGCTATCGCGGAGGACCAGAAGGATATAATAAGCTACCATGATCTTCTGCGAAACGCTTTGGACCTGCTGACGCGCGAACATATAGACCAGGGCGGCATAAAAAAACGAATAAGGGGCGGACAAGCCGCGTATAAGGCCTGGGCCGCGGCCTTATTGGATAAGAGCCGCTTTACTTCCGCGCTTCCCTTGCCAAAGCTGTTTGAGGCGCTTATGTGCCAGATCGATGCTATGACCATGGTGGGTGAAGGCCGCGCGTACGCCGCCTGTTTCCTGCGAAGCGTCGCGAAGCGCTTGCGCGACGCGAATCAAACGGAGTTGTCGGCTGAGGCTGAAGAGGTGGCGCGGCACTTTGATAGCGAATTCGGCTTGGTCAGGCTTATGGGCGAAGCTCTTGGCGGTTTTGCCATGGGTGAAAGTCAAGCGCGCGCGTTGGCGAAAAATGAGGTCCGGTCCTCCATAGTCCACCTAATAGAAGAAGCGAGAACCAAGGACAAGGCGGCCGCGGACAAGCTACGTACGCTCTTGGCTTCTTGGCCAGAAAGCTTAGTACTATCCTAAATCGACGGGCGTCAAAGCGGCGGGGAAAGGGCGCCACTTACGCAGCCCCTCCCGCAAGCGTTTATCGTCTTGCGGGATCGGCGTGATACGGGTATAACATATATAGGGCCGCGTTTCGCGCGGCCTTTTTAGTCTATGCCATTATTAGGGAGGTAAGAGACGCAAATTGGTTCAACATGTCCGCGGTAGGAAACTACGCTTAGAAGGGTTTAACAATTTAACAAAATCGCTGAGCTTTAATATCTATGATATCTGTTACGCTCGGTCTACTGAATCGCAGATGGAGTACCTGGAGTATATCGATAAGGAATACGACTCCAATCGGCTTCGTTCCATAATTGAGGAAGTGACTCGCATTATTCAAGCGAAACTCGTCAATCTATCAACACAGGATTATTCCCCCAGAGGGGCCAGCGTTGTTGCCTTGATTAACGAGGATCATCCCGTCATACACAGTGACGCGCTTATCGGCCATTTAGATAAAAGCCATATAACCGCGCATACATATCCGGAGTTTGACACATCTTCCGGCATTGCCACTTTCAGAGTGGATTTTGACGTATCCACCTGCGGCACGATCAGCCCGTTGCGAGCCCTGCATTACCTCATAGAGTGTTTCGATTCGGACGTGGTTTTAATTGATTACCGCGTCCGCGGCTTTACGCGCGATAAACGGGGTAAAAAAGTCTTTATCGACCACGACATCGCGTCTATCCAAGACTATATTGATGAGGATGTACTCAAGGATTATGTTTCTTACGACATAAATATCATATCCGATAATATTTTCCATACAAAGATGCGGAAAAAAGAAATACGCGTCAGGGACTACCTCTTTGGGCCGGAAATAGACACGCTGGTTGAAAAAGAGAGGCGGATCATCCGGGATTCCCTAAAGAAAGAAATCCAGGAAATATTTGAATGCGTGAATTTTTAGATAACAGCGGCCGTAAGCTTATTTTTGAGGACACGGGAAAAGCCAGCGGCTTTTTTTATGAATACGATGAAATTCTCTACAAAGGCCATACCGCTTACCAGGAAATAGCGCTGATCAAAACGCGGTCTTTTGGCCGCGCCCTCATACTTGACGAGGCCACACAACTTTTAGAGACGGTGGAATTCCAATACCACGAGCCTTTAGCTCATATTCCGATGCTGTCCCACCGCGATCCCCGCCGGGTTCTTATTATAGGCGGGGGCGATGGAGCTACGGCGCGCGAGCTTTTAAAGCATCCTTCGGTACGTCATTTGGATCTCGTTGAATTGGATGGCGAGGTTGTGGAATTAGCGCGCGATAGCTTAATTGGCTGCGGCGGAGAAGCCTATAACGATCCGCGTTTACATATAAACATCCAAGATGGCCGCGGCTTTGTGGAATCGGCGCCTTCCCGTTCCTACGATGTCGTCATTATGGATATGACGGACCCGGGGGGGGCTTCGCTTCCGCTCTATACAGTTGAATTTTTCGCGGCAGTACGCAGGCTCTTACGTGACGGTGAATCGCTATTTACAATGCATGCCGAGTCCCCTGAGCTTTGGCCTTCGGCGCACCGCCTTATCCGCGCCAGTTTGGCGGCGGTTTTTCCGCTTTGCCGCGCGGCCTTTTTCCCGGTTCTTATGTACGGCGGATTATGGTCCTTTGTGACTTCATCGGCCTTAACAGACCCATTCGAACTGCCTAAAGAGCTTATCCAAGAACGGATACGCGCGCGAAATTTAACTGGCTTACGGGCGGTGTCAGACAACAACTGGGGAGCTTTATTTACGGCGGCAGCCTATATCGCTTCGGTCGCGGAAGAAAAAACACCAGCCTTTCATGATGGCGAGTCCGCTTTTCCTATCAAATTTTCAAATTAGTCTGAGGGAGCCTATACTTCCGTATGCCTGAACTACCTGAAGTTGAAACCGTCCGTCGGGGACTAGAGCGGCTCATTATCGGAAGACGCATTGAAAACATCAGCTATAATTGGCCTAAATCCTTTCCAAACGATCCCGCTTTAGCGGGCGCGTTTCTAAAGGGGGCGCGTTTCCGCTCAGCCAGACGACGAGCGAAAATTTTGCTTCTTGACTTGGATACGGACTGGAGCTTAGCCATCCATCTAAAAATGACAGGGCAACTCGTTTATGTTGATAGTTCCGAGCGTTGGGGCGGCGGCCATCCCAACGCTTCACTTATAGCATCTCTACCGGACCGCAGCACAAGGGTAATACTGGACTTAGACCAAGGGCGGTTATACTTCAATGACCAAAGAAAATTTGGATGGATGCGTTTGCTTCCCAGCTCAGATCTTAAATATGAGCCGTATATAAGCCGCTTAGGGCCCGAGCCTCTGGAAGAAAATTTTTCAGCCGTTGACTTCCACGCCCGCTTGAAGCATCGAGCCAATAGCAAGATAAAGGCCGCTATACTAGATCAAACAACGATAGCGGGCGTTGGCAATATTTACGCTGACGAAGCTTTATGGCGCTCCCGCATACATCCGGCGACCCTTGCCGGATCCTTATCACTGGACCAGGCGGCGGCCTTACTTCACGGTATCCGCGAATCAATGCTACTCAGTTTAGAGCAAGGCGGCTCCAGTTCTCGAAACTATGTGGATGCGGAAGGCCGCCAAGGTTCTTACTTAGCTTTCGCGGGAGTTTTTAACCGTCAAGGCCAAGCGTGTAAGCGCTGCGGCTACACCATTGAAAAAATTCGATGCTGCGGCCGCGGCACTCACCTCTGTCCAAACTGCCAAAAACCCTAACGTTTTTACGCGTCGCGCCTACGTCGTTTTTTTGCCATAGCGGCGCCGCCACCGCCTCCGCCCATAGACAGGGACAAACCGATTATAAAGCCAAAGTTATACCAATTGCCGGAATTATGAACTTCGTACACATTAACGGCTTTATTAAATAACGATACGATAAAGCTTATAGGCGCGATGATCCCATGCCAAAGCCCAAGCCAGAAACCGGGAACCTTACCGTCTTCCGAAACGGCCGGAGGCGTTCCCCGAAATTCATTGACACCAGGCGCGCAACTGGACAGAGCCAACAACGCGGTCGCTATCAAAGCCACCACTACAAGACCATTACGCATATCGAACTCCTTTACCGCCCTTATACAGGCGCGGTCCTAACCGCCAAAGGCGATATTCTTGACTTAACGGCAAACTAGGCCAGCCGATAACGCGCAAACCCGTCGTTTCACCGCTCTTCCGTATTAACGGTAGCGAATTCCATGATGGCGGTCAATATTATTTCTTGCGCCGCCGCGCGACTTATGAAGCTCTTTATACGACCGCCACTTCCGCCGCAAAAACAGGGAGATGTTTCTTTATAGCCTTTTGTGACAAGTAGCGGTAAAGGGTGCAACAGAATTGGCAGCAGCTAAAAAGCCTTCTGGAAGAGTGCCCCTTAAAAAAACATTGATTCGCGTATCAACCAGGCGGCCAGCGCAGTCGTCTCCCGCCCAGAACATGTATATGGAGATGATCCTCGGTTTGCCCCCCATCCCCTCCGCAATTAATAATGAAACGGGCGCCGCCCTTGTCTAAGCCAAGTTGTGAAGCCAACGCTTGGGCGCGAAACAGTAAACGCCCCATAAGGCCAGCATCCTCTTCCGCTAAAGACATTAGGTTCACAATATGCTTCCTTGGCACCAGCAAAAAATGGATAGGAGCCATTGGGTGTATATCATAGAAAGCGACAAGTTCATCATCCTCGTAGATCCGCCGGGAGGGAAGCTCGCCGCGGGCTATGGCGCAAAACAGACAGCTTTTCATAGCTGTATTTTACCTGATAAAAGGGTATAGTATACATATGGCAACCCGCTCAAAAAAAAGACGGATTGGTCTTCTCTGTAACCATTTAGGCGGCGCGACACGTCCTCATGAAAACGCTGTCGCCCAAGCTTTAGCCGATGTCGCGGCAGACCGCGATTATGATTTAGTCTGTCTCCCCGGCCGCTTATTCCGTTCGGATAGTCCCAAAGCCGTTCGCGAGCGCTTTTTCGGCAATGTCGCGCAAGCCGCCTGCGTAGATGGGCTCGTCATTCATTCCTCCTTGCTTCAACGATATATACGAGACCTTGATCTGGACGCTTTCCGGCAAAGTCTTGAAGGTATACCGATGGTATACCTTGGACTAAGGCTCAGCGACGAGCCGGCTGTCGTTATAGACAACCGAGACGCGATGCGTCGCGTTATCATCCATTTAGCGGAGAATCATGGCGCTCGACGCATCGCCTTTATCAAAGGCCCGGAAGATAACCCTGAGGCCAGGGAGCGTTTAGAAGGCTATAGACAGGGCTTAGACGAGCGGGGCCTTAATTATGACCCAGCCTTGGTTTTTCCTGGCGAGTTCATGAAAGAATCCGGGGACAAGGTCGCGGCTTTATTATTTGGAGGTCGACGGCGCGACTGTGACGCGGTGGCGGCCGTCAATGACGAGTCGGCTTTAGGCGTGTTGCGATCTCTCGGCGCCTACGGTTTACGTTGTCCGGACGATGTACTCGTATGCGGTTTTGACGATATTGAGGCGTCGCGCCTATCTTTACCGCCCTTGGCGACAATGAAACAAGAAATCTATGGGATGGCGCGCCAAGCTGGAGAAGCGCTTTGTGACCTCCTTGAAGGCAAGGCCATACCAAAGCTTACCGTTGTACCGGCTATCTTTATCCCTAGGGAAAGTTGCGGTTGCAAGGAAGGGAAAGAGGCTGAAGAGCGCGCCGCGAATCCAAGCGGCTATAAAGTCTTTACCGTGGACGACGCTACCTTAGCGACCCTCGCCTGCGCTATCGGCGATAAACTGCCTGAACTTGGCGGGCGATCGCGAGCTTTCTTAGCGGCTCAAAGCGCCCGTTTAGCGAATAACTTTGGTTCTATTTTTCCTTCTGGAAATATTGAGAAGCTTTCCCAAATACTCGCGGGGATACTTGATGAAACGGAATTAGGCGGCCTTGATCCCGCGCTATGGCTGGAACCGGTAAAAGCCGCCTGTGACGCCTTACGTGGACCGCCGGGAAACCAGGATAGAGCCTTATTGGTTGACGCGCTACTAGCTAAATTGTCGCGTTCCGTCTATGACCGCCGGGCTGATGCCTTACGGCGCGCGGCGCATCGGCATGACCGGTATGACTTCGCTCTGGCCGAAACCAGCCAAGCCTTGATCGGCGTTACTAATCTAGCCAGCCTTGGCGAAATCTTAAGCCAACACTTGTCGGATTTGGATATAGCCTTCTGTCTCATTATACTAGAACGCGGTAATAAAGCTTCTTCAGCCTTAAGGCCCGCCCTGCTCTGCGATAAAACCGGCTTCAAGGAATTCCCCAAAAACCCGCGTCTTTCCGTTCGCGGCGCTTTAAAGAAACAAACAGCGAAAATACAGATCGTTGAAACCTTAACCCTGCGTGGTGAATATTTTGGCGTTGCCTCCTTCGGTATGGACGCGGCGCTAGGCCAGGTTACCGGCCTTTTACGTATGCATATCGCCGGCGCGCTTGGCTCTATCCATAATTACGAGGAAGCCGAGCGTAAACGAGCCACGATAGAGGCTCTAAACCGCGATTACGCCAAACAGTTAAGACGGCTCCATGCTCTGAGGGCTATCGACATGGCTATAACAGGCGGGCGGGATGAAAACGAGCTTTTAGCGATACTGCTGGAACAAGCCGCGATCCAATTAGGCGCGGACGCCGCCGCTATTCTTTTAGCCGACGAGCGCAAAGGCCACTTAGCCTATGGCGCCAGCCGCGGTTTCCGAACTGACGCGCTTAAACATTCCAAACTCCGCCTTGGCGAAGGTTATGCCGGAGAAGCCGCCCAAAGCCGTTCAATCATCATTGTGGAAGATTTAGCGGCAAATACGAAATCGTTCTCAAAATCCCCCTTATTAAAAAAAGAGGGCTTCGCCGCCTATTGCGCCGCGCCGCTTTACGCTAGAGGCGTCCTTATGGGGGTTATCGAACTGTTCATGCGCCGCGCTTTCTCGCCGGATGACGATTGGAAGGAATTTTTGGAAGCGGTCGCCGGTCAGGCGGCCATTGCCCTGGATAATCGGACCTTAATGAGGGGCTTAGAAAAGGCCAATGAGGACCTTCTGTCAGCCTATGATGAAACGATAGAGGGCTGGTCCAGGGCCTTGGATCTGCGCGATCATGAGACGCAGGGACATTCCATCCGCGTCGCCGCCCAAACCGTGGAACTAGGAAGACGGCTCGGTCTTGAGGAAAAGGAACTTACCCTGCTTTATCGGGGCGCCCTGCTGCATGACATTGGGAAGGTGGCCATATCGGATAGCATCCTGCTCAAGCCCGGCGTCCTGACAGAGGAAGAAGCGGAAAAAATGCGCGATCATCCGCGCTTCGCCTACGAACTCTTGTATCCTATAGCCCATTTAAGGCCGGCTATCGATATTCCCTATTGCCACCATGAAAAATGGGACGGGACGGGTTATCCGCGCGGACTTGCGGGTAATCAGATTCCTCTCTCAGCCAGAATTTTTGCCGTTATAGACGTTTGGGACGCTCTTATCTCAGGCCGTCCATATAGGGAAGCCTGGAGCGAAGCGGACGCCCTTTCTTATATACGGGACCAAGCGGGCAAGCATTTTGACCCAGAGATTGTGGAAATTTTCCTTGACATAAAAACCCACGCGCGTTGATTCGCGGCGCGGCCTTCTTTCTCTCGCCTTATTGGAGCCTTCTGAAAACTTCCCCCGCCAACATTCTTCCGATCACGGCGTGTCCTCGATATATGTGACCACATTCGCGAAACTCGTCTTTTTAGGGAGCTCGTCGTAATGAGAATATTTCGCCTTGATCTTAGCCAGCGCGTCTTCATCGCCTATGGCTTCCTTAATATCGATAAAATACTGTTTATACTCAACCAGGTCATTTTCAGCGGACATTGGCCCATGTCCAGGCACAACGTAATCAGGGCTGAACATATTTATCAGCCTCGCCAGAGACGCGATCCATTCATCAGCGTTCGCGCCGGCGCTTTTATCCAAAAACGGATGATACCTTTTATACAGCAAATCCCCCACAAAAAGCATATTCTTGTTTCGGTAATAGACGACAAGGTCTTTGTCAGTATGTCCGCCGCCAATCGGTATAATATCGATGATATCGTCGCCATCACGAATAGAGCATTGTTCCCCGACCTTCGTATAAGCCAAACGCTTTGTCGTGTTTTGATCTAGTACGTACCTATTCCAAAGTTCATCGCTATAGTTCGGAATGTATATTCTTTCAGCGCCAAATAGGTAATTCCCCGCCGTATGGTCATGATGAAGATGGGTATTGATGATAAAAACCTTTTTGTCCGCGACCAAATTCTGTATCGAGTTGAAGAACGCCTTCTCCGATCCTTCTTTCTTCGTGTCGATTATCACAACCATGTTTTTTAGCAGTATTATGCCGCTATTGCCGCCGCCCCCAAATGAAACGATCACGTTTTCCCCATATTTTATTTTTTCCTCAAAAGCGTATTCTTTTAAGGCTCTTAACGAAGAACAGCTCCCCAAAAGCAGGCTCAGTATTCCCATAAAAACCCCCAATACCGCGATATTCTTGGTCTTAAGCATCCCAGCACCTCCGCTATAATCATCGCGGGTAAGATACACGAGGAAATCTTTATCGGCGTTATCATAGGTTAATTATTTGGGCGCGTTGGGCTTTTTCTAAGAATTCGGTTAAGCGATATCGGCGTTACGCCAAGATATCGCGCTATTTGATACTGTCTCAATCTCTTAGCGATAGAGCCATAGCGGGCCAAAAACGCCTTGTATCTCGCTTCGGC
>CAZJJK010000071.1:9804-13110 GCA_964546285.1 uncultured Treponema sp.
TATTTCCATACACCGGCGGTGAGCGGTTGCGTTGGCGCGGCCTGGCGCGCCCAGCGGAAGACACGGCCCAATAAGCGCGTGGAGTTGTCCAATAAACCGGCGGAATTCCCTATTTCATTGTACAAGTCCCAGCCAAAAACCCGTTCATCCTTAGCGAAAGCGGAAACGATGGACCCAGCATAATCGGCTAAACGACCCCACGCTGTCTCATTAGTGATGGCGGCCGTTCCGGGGCCCCTGACCCAGCGCGAATTATGGACGCCGGGGATAGGCTGTTTTTGGCGGCCGGGCCGAGGCTTATCGTTCCAGCAATCATCAAAGAGGACAAAGAGGACCGAAAGGCCGAAGCTGTCGGCCGCGTCCAGAAAACGCTTCATCCGCTCCACTAAGCCGCCAGCGTCCTCCAGCCACGCCAGATCATGCAGGTACACGCGCAGCAGGTTAAAGCCCAGACTACCAGCTAAGGCAAGTTCGCGTGTGATAAGATCGATATCAAAAGCTCCGCGCCGCCACATATCGATCTGATTGACAGCCGTAGCGGGTATATAGTCGCAACCGACCGGCCAAGGCCGCGCGGCGTACCAGGCGGCGGCTTTGGCTGGAGGCCATACGTCCCCAGCCGATAATCCAGCGTCGGAGGCTATGGAGGAAGCTTCTAGTTCTGGCCGCTCACGTTGACGTTCCAGCGTTTGGGTTAAGCCTAAAAGCGGATGTCCCAGATAAGCCCGAAGATCCAAGCTGTCCGCTTTGTGGAGGCGGAGACGGGCGGCGTAGCTCCGGCCGCTTTCTGGGTGATAGAGCTTCCCGCCCGTCCATTCGCCGTCGCGGTAACGGAGGCCCTCAAACAAGCGGAGACCAAGCAGGGGCCGATCGCGAAGAGAAGGATTGGGATTGGCGGTATCGGTTTCGCCGTTGTCAAAGCCCTCAGCCAGTACGCCATGGTAATAAGAGCCATCACGTATTATGTCCACACGGTAGCGCCAACGCGCGATCATCCAAGAGCCGATTATTTGGTCGGCTGCCTTTTCTGCCATACCCAAAAGTATAGCGCTATCAATTAACGTATTGAAGCTAAAGCTTCCATGAATTAGTATAAAAGAGTGAAATATATCCATTATTTACAGGTAGGCGGGCGGTGCTAAAAAAGAAGGTTTGCTTCCTAGGCTCTTTTGGCGTTGGGAAGACCAGTCTGATTCGGCGCTATGTGCTCAACGTGTTTTCTGAAGCCTACCTTTCTACCGTAGGGGTAAAAATAGATAAAAAAATAATCCAAGTTAATAAAGAAACTGAACTTACCCTCTTACTTTGGGATCTGGAAAACCGCGATAATATTCGGGACATGTCGGAAAGTTATTTAGCGGGGATGTCCGCTTATTTTCTGGTAGCGGACGGCACGCGAGAAGATAGCATAGACTTTGTCTATCAAGCCGGAGAGTGGCTTAGGCCTCTTTATCGTGAAGTTCCCGCCGTCCTCTTATTGAACAAGGTAGATCTTCGCGACAAATGGGTAATCACCGATCGCGATTTACAAGGCGCGCGTTTTGTCGATAAGACCATACTCCATACCAGCGCAAAGACCGGCGCTGGGGTTGAAGACGCCTTCCTTGTCATAGCTGAAAAAATACTGGAGGCCTCTCCCTGTGTCTTACGCTGAAGAACTGGAAGCCAGGCTGCGCGAGCTAGCGCCCAGAGAGCGAGGACAGTTAGAGTTATTACGCGAGCGGCTAAAAGCTAAAGCGCTAACGCCAGAAGAAATAGGCAAGCTTTTACCTGAGGCGGTCCCTTTTGGGGAAAAAGAGGGGCACGGTTTATCGGAATCCATGATTGAGGTGACTGAAAGAGCCATAGACTTATCGATTCAACACAATCCAGAGAATTTATCTACCGCCTTCTTTCCCATCATAGGCGCGGCGATACGTAAGGCGATAAATAAGCTTATGGCGGACCTTATGTCCTCCATGAACGCGTCGTTGGAGTCGGCTCTTTCCTTTAAACGTCTAGCTTGGCGCTGGGAAGCTTGGCGAAAACATATACCCTATTCAGAGCTTGTACTCCAACACACCTTGCGTTATCGGGTGGATCATATCTTTCTCATTCACAACCGCACCGGGCTTCTCCTACGCTCATTGTCACGGCCGCCCGCGGCTGTCGCCGACGATGACATGGTGGCATCTATGTTAACAGTGGTAAAAGATTATATAAAAGACTCATTGTCGCTTAAAAAAGCGGAAGCGGTAAATGTCATTTCTGTTGGCGCTTATAATGTCATCGTGGAGGAAGGCCCTAAAGCATTAATAGCCGCGGTGGTCCGAGGAGCTCCAGATATTGAGCTCCGTTCCCATATACAGGAAAGCCTGGAGACAATACATCGTTCTCTCGGTTCGATATTGGAGCGTTTTTCCGGCGAAACAGAGCCCTTTTCCGCCGCGGACGCTTGGTTAAAATCCTGTTTGCTCAGCCGCGATCTACGCCCCGCTGGCCGCAAACCTGTCTATGCCATAATTCTTGTCGCTCTGGCTTTGGCGGCTGCCGCCGTCGCCATCAGCTTTGGCCTTATCGGCCTTTACCGTAGAGGCTCCGCCGTGAAAGCCCTGGAAGCCGAACCCGGCATCATGGTAGCCGCCGCGCGCGGTCGTTTTGGGCCGGACGAGCTCCGGCTCCTGCGCGATCCGCGGGCACGGCCAGCGGCCCAGGTTCTGCAAGAAAAGGACATAGACGCGCGTTCCTTCGTTCTGCGGGAAGAAGCCTTCTATTCGCCGGAGCTAGGATCGCCGGCGGCTCCGGCGGAGCGGCCTATTCCGGAAGAGCTCTTAGCCATCGCCCGTGAGCTTTCCGGTTTTACCCTACTCTTTGAACAAGATTCCGAGGAATTGAGAGAAGGGCAAGAGGATATCATCCGACAGGCCGGTTCGCTCATCAACGATTTGGTAGAAAAGGCGAAAACAGCCAACTTCAACGTCATAGTCGAGTTAACCGGACACTCGGCCGGCTCCGTCGCGGATGATCTGAGCTACGCGATCAGCCAGGAAAGGGCCCAAAAAGCCATGGACCTATTCACCGAGCTCAATCAACCCCTGGTCCGCTATGTCCGCACCCGCGGCGTCGGCATAGACGAGCCCTTGGCCGCCGAGGAATTGACGGAGGAGGACCGTGTCCGCAACCGTAGCGTCACCTTCAAAGCGCTTATTGAATAAGGCCTCCTCCATGAATATTTTCTCGAAGTATATCGATAACCATACGATAAGGACGGAGAGCGGCCTGCGGCGCCTTTTCCGGTCGCTGGCGAAAAAGACGCATCCCGATACG
>CAZJJK010000071.1:13210-17036 GCA_964546285.1 uncultured Treponema sp.
GACCTTTTTCTACGCTTCGAAAAAGAGCTGTACGAACTGCGCGGCGACTCGGTGGTGGCTAATTACCCCTATTCCACCGTATCCTTGAGGATAGAAAGTTAAGCTCTGCCATCATCTTCATCGATTGGCTCCTGGACGGAATACGGGAAAAGCGCGGAGACCGAGACGGCGAAAAAGCTTTATGAAAGAAAGGTTTCCAGCTTCCTCTTAAAATCTTCCGCCGCTCTTTCTGCGTCCCGTTCCGCTAATCCAAAGCTTCCATTCCATAAATTTCTAAGATAGGCCGATAAACGTCCGGTCTCTAGGAACCAATACGCGTATCGATAATGAAAGGGGTCCATCAGTGACTCCGCCTCAGCCAGAGGCCTCATTTTGTTTGAAATAATCAAATCATGACCATGAAAGGAATAACGGGAAATAGTATCTACAGGAAACCGCTCTTGAACGGTCTCGGCAAGGGGCCTTTCTCCAGTTTTCAAGTCTTCAATCAAGGGATCGCCCCTATCCACAGTGCCAGATGGCAGAGCGAGAGCCAAGGCGGCGGCAGCGGAAGAACACGCGTCCGGCACCGCGGCGGCTCTCAACCAAGAACCTTTAGAGTCAATCCTGAGTCCAAGGCCCTCGTACTTTAGCTTGGCGCTATGAGTACTGGAAGCGTAAAAACGAGCAAGCCCATCAGCTTCCACCGCTTGGTAACAGAGAATAAAACCAGCCTTTTCAGGCGGCGTTTTGGGGCGATAATAACCAAATAAAGGCAGCCCGTAGCCCTTGCGGATAAAAGCGGCGCCCAAGCGCCGGGGAAGGATAGCGGAACGATTCAGTTTACGCCCTAAAGCCGCCTTCCTGTTTATATAACGAAGCAGGCTTCGCTCCTCAGCCAGCAGCTCCCTGTCCTTATCAATCAGCCCTGTTCCAAAAAGAGTGGTATGAGCTTTTACGACGGAACGGAGACGTTCCGCTTTTTCAGGACTTGGATCAAGGTCAAAATCCATTAAAGCTCGATATTCAAGCCCAGCGCCGGTTCGCAGACCATAAAGCTCGCTATCAAAAACTAATTCTTGGCAAGCGAGGATCGATCTTATCCGGTCCATCGGTTTATCCATAATTAAGCTAAAAGCGCTTCCAAACTTTCCAAGTCCGCGATAACGGCGCTATCCAGTAAGCGCAGTTCCTCCAGTGAAGCTTTAAACGCGTCAACTATCATCGGATCAAATTGCGTACCTGAATTCTCATCTATATATCCCGCGGCGCTACTGAAACCCCAGGCGTCTTTATAGGGTCGCCGTGAGACTAAGGCGTCAAACACATCCGCGACAGCGCAAATACGAGCGCCTAAAGGAATAGTATCGCCAGCCAAACCTGTCGGATATCCGCCGCCGTCCCAACGCTCATGATGATAAAGCGTAACATCATGGACCTTCGCGAATAGCTGGTCCTCAAATTTCTCAAAAAGCTTAGCTCCAATTTTAGTATGCTCGCGCATGATAAGGGTTTCATCCTCAGTCAATGGGCTATTTTTCAAGAGGATATAATCTGGGACGCCAATCTTGCCGACATCATGCAGAAGACAAGCGCAAAAAACCGCCTCACGCTCAGACGGCGCTAAGCCAAGCCGCCGCGCCAAGATAAGGCTGATTCGGCCTATACGATAAATATGAGCGCCGGTACCGGAATCGCGGAACTCCGCGACCTCAGCCATCGTAAAAATAAGCGATAAACGAGATTCGCGAAGCTCGCTGGTCGCTTCCATTACGGTCCGATTAAGGTCATGGTTCTGCGCTCGGATCGCCGTCATAAGCCGATCCAGGCGTCTGTTAGCGGCCGCGAGCTCGCCATTTCTGAATTTCAAGGTTCGTGACAACAGATCGATCTCATTCGTTTTTTGCAGCATTTCATGGCGCCGCTCAAGCTCTTCCGAAGCGTCCGCTAAGACAACAGCGCCCCGCGCATCGGGCTTCTCCTCATCTCGTAGAGGAATAACACTGATGTGACAATACCGATCACCATGACGAACAGCCGGAACTCGTAATTTTTCTTCATCGCCCGCTAATATCGCTTTAACCCTATCCTCTAGGCCCACCAATTCCGGTAGTACCTCCGTTAATTCCATCCTCTCTTTCGGGTCCCGCGTATTAAGCAGGGCCCAGAATTCGGGATCATCGCCAAAGAGGTAAGCTTCAGCGTCCAGATACATAAAGTGGACACCTAGAGAATCCAATATAGTTCGCATATTAAACAGTGTAATACAAAACACTCAAAAATATCAAAAGAGTTAGCCCTAACTGTCTCCAGTCTTTAGATGTCGGCGATCTTGACGCGGTGCCGCGGGTCAACGCTCCGCCGCGCCTTCGATAGCGAAGATGACACTTTCCTCCCTTAAGCCATCTTCTATACTGAAATCCGCTTCACGCCAGGGATTGAAGCCGGGGGAGCCTAGGCAATACCAGGCTTTCGCGGCGGAAAGGTCGAAGACCGATTGCCAGAGGGTGCCAAAGCCTTCATTGTACCAGGGACCGAAGCAGCCGTTAGGGATGCGCCCCGCCATAAGGTCCTGCAGAACTGTAGGATTCAGGCTCCCCTTCATCGCGGCGAGGCGCCGCTCCAGATAGTCAAGACGGGGAGCGGATTTGTCCATAATGAAGGCCAGACGGTTTCTACCGGAGAGGGCGGGTGTCATATAGTGATTGGTCGCCGCGACAAAACCGTTCGCGCACTCCTTGAAAGCGTACGCCCCGCCTTGCATCTCCACAAGGAGGGCCTTACCCGAGGCGTCGGCGAGGATAAAAAGGTGGTTCCCCGTCGGCAGCTGATCCAGGAGGAAGGCTTTGGCTTCATAGACATCGCGGCAGCGTTCCAGCAGGCCGCGGATCACCACCCAGAAGTTGAGCCCCTTCTTATAACGCCAGTCCTTGGGCAGACCCGCGGCCATGCCACCAGACATGGTAACCGAGAGACCATGCTCGTTCATACCATCCAAGCGGCCGAAGAGCAAGCAGCTAAAACCCAGATGGCGATACGCGCCCTCCACGGCTGTGGACGCTAGGGTAAGGTCATCCTCCCTATGGTTCCACTCATAGCTGCGCATCACCAGGCAGTGCCCATCCGCTGTCGTTTCGGGTAGCAGGGCGGCATGGGAGCAATTAGCCCCCTTTAGGGCGGTGAAATTCCAAAAAGCGATATCCTCCAGTCTCGCGCCCAAGGCTTCGGCGAAGCCCGCCAGTTCATCGGGGAGACCTGGGCAGGCGGCATCGCAGGCCGCCATAAGCTCGTCCAAGTCCTTCCAATGCTTCTCGTCCGCCTTGAAGGGTCCGTTCTTCAAGAAGTCCGCGTATCCGGGGTTGCGCTTCACTAGATCATTGCCCAGGAGCTTCCCAATAGCTCGGCTTGTCCCACGCAATCCCGCCTTAATGAAGCGCCCTGTTTCTTTCGTATACATATCCATGTCTAATCCTCCATTTATATCGATAATCGAACGACTCCGACAGTATACAGCGGCTAAAGGGATCAATCCTTTGAAAAAGCCCAATACGAGGGGAAGCGTGGCGGGCGACCAGACACACCTCACCGCCGCGCCTTCGCGCGGCGCCTTCCTCCTTCTTGTTATTTTGTAACCAGCAAGTTACTTTATCCCCCATGGATAGGGATAAGGAACAGACAAAGGGCCGCTTAGTTGACGCGGTTCTAGAGCTGATACGCGAAAAAGGCTTCGCGAAGCTGGGGATCAACGCGATAGCGACAAAAGCGGGGGTCAGCAAGGTGTTGATCTATCGATATTTTGGCGGCTTGTCCGGACTCTTTGAAGCCGCCGCGGAAGCGGTGGATTTCA
>CAZJJK010000072.1:0-17000 GCA_964546285.1 uncultured Treponema sp.
CTTTTGGCCTTAAGCGGCCGGTACAAGATTTATTGAAGAAAGCGGCCTTTTGTCTATGAGAAAGAGCGCGATAACTCTTCCAGCCGCGCATCAAGATCAAGACCTTCCTCAAGCAGATTGAGCTTCCAGCTGGGCATGAATCGATCTAGAAGCAAGCACCAGAACATACCGTAGATATAAGGCACATCCTTAAAGTTTCCCCGAAGGGAAGCTTGGACTTCCCGAGGCTCAATCTCAAGGAAGAGAGTTACGCAAGACTGAGCTTCGGCTTTATCCGTGAGCATGGCGGTCCGCAAGCCGACGTAAGAAGCGCTTCCTTCCGCGAAGGTCTTCCACCGATAATGGATCGCGGCCTCCGGCGAAAACAGTGAAAGAACAAGGCGACGAGCTAGGAAGGCCTGCTTGAGAAGGAGGAGAGCCGCCGCATCGTCCTTCTCACTAAAGGCAGCTAGAAGGTTCTCCCCTTCCTCGCGCAGAGCCGCGAAAACCGTTTCGCTCATTTCCGCTTCTTTCAGCTCCTTTCCATATGCCCAATGCGCATACTTCATCTGTTCACAGTGAAAGGCTTCATGCGTATAGTGTGTAAATCTTTCAAATTCCTTCATATCCCTATACTCTGGCGACGCTATCGTTCCAGGGCTGGGAATAAGCACCATATATATACCCGAAATAGTACCATTACCATGCCAAGAGAGGATGGTGTTAGATTCATCATAGTCGGGTATTCTCTTTTCGGTGTTTATATATACCCCCCTACCAGCTAGGCTCGTATCCTTCACGAGCCTATAAGCATGGGGCAGCGACACTTCCTGGGTAAGAAGGAGTTTACAGCCATCCGGCAGAGTGACGGACACATCCACGGATTTCCAGCTATGCCACCCAGGCCAGATGCTTTCAGCATTGATCTCTAAGAATTCAAAAACCTCTTGAATTTTCAATAGCTCATCTTCCGCCCCGGACGCGTTCGCTTCCTTAAGGTTCCCGTAGGGTTCTACTGGCGTGTTGGCCAAGACTGGTAGTTTTGCTCTATACAGAAAACCTCTATAGGAAAGATTCAAAACGAGACAGGCGTCTCCTCCTTCGCCTTCCAAACAATATGTGAAGATAGGATCGTTAGCGTTTGCCGATAATCGGCTCCTCTCCGTTTCCAGCCCATAACCCTGGGTCTGACCGGTTTCTGAAAGGTATCGGATTAAGTAGAGACTCGCCTTTTCCCCCTCCCCAAATAGGGAAACTTCATACTTCCCCTTCGGCAGTATGGTTTTATCCCGTTCCAGTTCGTATTGGGTGCTGAATTCCCAAAGTTCTCTCTTTTCAGCCCCTGTAGCGCAGGAAATGAACAAAGCTGCCAGAAAAAGCCACATCCATTTTACTATCCAAGACATCCTTCACCTCCAAACCAAGCTACGGCGACCTTGAGTCACTTCAGTGTATCAAGGCGCCGATGCTTCATATTTCCCCTGTTTTCCCTCCATGGGCAAATACGAATAAGGACTAGTCTCGATATCTTTTGGACTAGCCCTCTTTTTCCATGACCTAGATACAGGTAGAATGACAATGGTGCGGCACGATAGGTTTTAGGGGGTATGGATGAAGGATTCGGGAATAATCAGCTACCATCGCTCGTGCTTTTCTTTGGGAGCGGCCTTATTACCCCTCATGGTGCTAATACTTTTAGAGTCGAAGTTCTCGACCTTTAGCCTTGCCCTCCTTGTCATAGCTTTAGTTTTTACGGCTAGCAATCTGTTATACTGGAAATTCATTCCTAAGCGATCCATGCTACCCGTCCTGATCATATTCAACAGCGCCCAGCCTTCTTTATGCCTTCTTTTCTATTCCGCCTTGGTTCATGATTGGTGCGCTGGGCTTCAACACCCCCTGTTGCTGCTCTACCTGGTATTCCTATCCTTTACCCATTTTTTGGGGGACCGAGGTATGATCTACCTAGCCTCCGCGGTATCCATAAGCGGTTATCTAGGACTTTTAGCTTTTTCTAGCTTCACTGGACGCATAAAACTCGGGGCGGCCTACCTTGGGGCCTGGGGTCACGATTACATAGATGTGGCGACACCCCTCTTTATCACCGCCTTGCTCTTGATCTATAGCTTTATGATCGGAAGGGAAATAAAAACGGCGGAAGAATCATCCTTGGAAAGGGGTTTAATACGTCGAGGGCAGATGAGTCCGAGGGAAGAGGAAATTGCCCGTCTTATATCCGAAGGCCTGGAGTATAAGGAGATAGCTGGCCAGCTGGGCCTTTCCTTAAGCACCGTGAAGAACCATGTAAAGAAGATCTATATCAAACTGGGGGCGAGAAATAAAGTAGAATTGATAAACAGCCTTAACGAAAATTCGAATTAGTTGTCCTCATTGAAGTCATAGACGCTTGAAGGTGACACGAGAAAGGCATTGAGGAATGGAAAAGAAGCCTAAGATCAATTTTTAACCCGTCTCGCCGCGAGCTTCAAAGCGCGTTCCAATACGGTATAGCTGCACGAACTAGAGGCGTTCGGGTGGAAATGGAAAACGACGCGCTGTTCTTGTCCGGTGAAGCGGCCAATATCGTTTCCGCGACAACACCCCTGGGAATATCCATCTTGCCTGTGCTATTAACGGTATTGGCCAGATTATGGGTTCTCCCTCCATCTGTTTCTTTAATGATGAAACAGATAGGCTCAAAGCGGGATTTCGTCGTGTCAGCCGCCCTCAGTGGATGGCGAATAGGCGGCGCGATCCATCACGGCGAGGCGGACACTCCGGCCTGGATAAACAGCGAAGCTTTGAAGGATATTGTTTTGCTATGCGAAGACTTGATTAGGGCTGTCCCATATAAGGGGAAAGCCTCACAGCGCCGCGGCCGACCTTTACGGGTCGGACGCGGCACCGTTTAGCGATTGGCCGCGCCAGGCGTCGGCTTGTTGGCGTCGGAAGCGGCCCATTGGCCGCCGTCGGGCAGTCGGGCGCGCGTCTTGACGTGGGCCGTCCACGAAACGCTGTCTAAGGGCGCGGCGGGATCGGGGTTGTCGGCGCCGAGGTAGAACAGGGCGACGGAATCCGACTTGCCAAGTCCGAAGGCGCTATCGCCTCCATTCTCAAGGCAGACAAGGCTGCCGGCGGGAGCGTCGGCCGGAAGACGCGTCTCATCGGTCAAGAGCACCAAGTATCCGCCACCGCCGATGGTTGTGCCGCCAGGGATGAAGAAGACATGGTCGGGATAGCCTTCAGCGTCGGTCAGATACCACTCGCCGGCCGCGAAGCTAAAAGCCGTCGCGGCTCTGTTGTACAGCTCCACGAAGTCGCTGGCGAGAAAGCCCTCCGTATCGTTGGACTGGACCTCGTTGATGACAATATCGATATAACGAGCCGGCGGCGCGGCTTTTTCTTGAGCTCCCAGCGTAAGGCTGACGGCAAAGCTCAGGGCCAGGACGGCGGCCAAACGCGTGCCGCCGCGGCGAATCCTAGCCGTTAGCCGGCTTTGGCGAATATACATTGATGCCTCCTTCAGTAGATTGATCGAACTTATTATACGATACTTTAACAATAAAAAGCATGTGCTACGCCGATGTAATACATGCTGCCCTATGTCGTTCAGGTAACTAAAAAACGTTGACGGCAAAAGATCACCCACTCTATACTGAGTAAACGTCGGCGTCGCCGAAAATCAGAGTTGAGCGGTTATTTGGGCAACCGAATCAGTTGAAGTTCGATTGAAAATCCGAATTTCGGCTACAAATCGTCAAATCCCCAAGATGCTTGATCCTGTCATTTATCTTGAGGAAGTCTTATTTTGAAATTGACACTTTGCACAATCTATACCGTCCTTAGCTGTGTCATCCTTAGCTCCTGCCCGAACGGAAATGAGAATCCAAATGCTCTCATGCCCGCGGAATTCGTTTTGAGCGATTTTGAATCGGGCCTCGGGAGCGGTCTAGGTTCGGAATGGGAAGCGTGGGGCGATGACTCGGATAATGGCGGTACGACGGCCGTAGTGTCCAGGGTGACTGTTCCCTGGGGTACCGAAAACGAGCATTGCCTTGAGTTGTCATATCGATTAGGGATCACCGCTAACAATCCTTATCCCGCCTGTTCGGCGGGTCTGATATTCTCAAACCCACCCTATTACTGGCGCCAGGATTTCTCGGAATACGATGGCATTGAATTCACCATAGCGAGCTCCCTGCCGGATGACAAGGTAAACTTCGGCATAACTTTTCATACCGATGATGGAAATTTCGATACCCAATACGAGGCCTTGCTTGCCCTTAATCCAACGCCGGCCAGGATCACCTTACTTTTCAGCGAGCTGCCGCCAGGCTCGTGGTTCATCGCGAACAACAGCGTCCCTTCTTCGCCGACGTACGACCAATGCTATTCCATCAGCATCAACAAAAAGGGCAGCGCCGGAGAAGAGGGCTCCATCTATCTCAATAATGTGAAACTATTCTCCGGATCGCCGGCTAATCCGCTTTGGGGTAACCCGCCGGGGCCCACTCATTCGACCCTTCCCGCGACAGCGCCCGAGGAAGGCCTGACGACCGTAGACATCGCCATCGATTGTTTGGTTCCTTACCAAGCCGAAGGCTCCCGTTTGAACGGGAGCGTAAGCGGCGAATTATATGGCACCGACACAAGCGATCTCTATCTGTCCGTTAACAAAGCCTCCAGCTTGGGCATCAAAATATTGCGTTGCGGGCCACTCGGTTCATACAATTGGCGCAACGCCAAGTATGTCGGCCTGGACAATCAGGTCCATGATGGCCTGAGGGTGGAGGACTTAGTCGCCTACGCGCGTTCCATCGGGGCCGAACCCCTGATTGAGGTCAATTTGAAGGGCTGGGCCCCGGACGAAACCACTGGTCAGGCGGCCGCCTGCATGGACGCGGCGGACGCGGCGGACCTAGTCAGACGGCTTAACGGCGAACTTGGCCTAGGGGTTAAATATTTCTTTATGGACAATGAGTTTGACTGCTGGCATCAATCCTGTTGGCAGAATTGGTCCAGCCCTTGTACGGCCGATCGGTATATCGAACTATTCACGGAGGCGGCTTTGGCCATGAAAGCAGCTCAGAAGGAAATAAGCGGCGATGCCCAGGACATCCAGATCATCGGTCCGGAAATTTCCTCCTCCTTCTCCGACTACAAGACCAACGCCGAGGGCGAGACATACGGCGGCTTAGAGAGCTTTCCGCCCTATTTCCTGTCTTGCTGCGCCGCGCTTGAAAATGACGGGGGATTCAATCCTCTTGGATATCGCTTGCTCGATGTATTCAGCTTCCACCTCTATCCGGCTTTCCGTACCGATTTTCAAGATATGTATAGTTTTATTTCGTTGGAACAGGTCCTGGAATCGACGCGTCTTTGGTGGGATGGTAGCTACGTGAACCAATATTGCTATTCACAGCCGATTGGGAAGGTTTTAGCTATGATACCCAGGTTCAACAAGTGGATAAAGGACTATTATCCCGGCACCCGGCTGGGCGTCACGGAATTCGGCATTGAGGCGGATCCAAACGTTCCCTATCCCCAGATATATCGGGTACTCTACATGTCAAAGCTTTTCGGCATCATGGCTAAGCATGGTTTAGACTTCGCGGTTCAGCACTGCCTCAACGACGACCAATATCTTGGACTGATGGACCGCGCCGGAATTCCGCGTCCGCAGTATTTTCCGCTCCAGCTGTATGCTAAACACTTCAAGGGTTTGGTGCTAGACGCCATCGTTGATTCAAACGCCAGCGGCGAATCCGAAACAGTCAGCGCGTATGCCTGCGACGACGGCAAAGGCTATATCGTCGTTATGCTGGTGAACGAGGAAGAGACCGAGACCGTAGCCGATATTCAGCTGAAGGGCTTAACGGCTGATGCCGCGGCCATCAAGGTCATTCTGCCGCGTTTGTCCCTTAGCTGCGTCAAGCTGGAAAAAGGCGGAAACATAGCTGGGGACCTATGGAGCTATGGCGCGGACCAATTGCCTTAATCGGCGCTGGGAATAAGGCGGAGCTATGGAAAAACCCGATAATTGAGGGGTTTTGAGCGGGCTAAATACTCAAGTCTTAGGTAATCTATAAAAATTGATTGACATTAAAAGAATATTGGGTCTATAATTATTTCACACTGACAGTGTGGTACACTAATTGAGGGGATAACCGTTCGGGTTGCGTCAGCTGTTATTTTTTAGTTAGAACCATAATTACAGCTTAAAATATCGATAATCCTGAAAGAAAGCCCCCATCGCCGCTCTTAAGTACCTCAGAGCCTCTCGCCATACCTAGGCTAGAACCAGCGTAGGCATTGGCTGATGGAAAGCTACGCTTCTCTTTGTCATATCATGGGAGGATAATTTTGCATCAACGCCATAGTATTCTACGCGGCCTCGCGGTCGCCGCCGCTATTTGTTTGCTTTTCGCCTGCGAGAATCCTTCAGGAGCTTCGCCCGACGATAATGGAGGAGACAACCAGAACCTTTCCGCGCCGACCGTGTCGGCCACAGCGGTATCCTCCGCATCGATCACCATTTCCTGGTCTTCTGTTTCTGAAGCGACGGGATATACTATTTACCGTTCAGATAGCGCGACGGGCCCCTTTACGGTGCGGGCATCTAACCAACAGGGGAACGAGTATACCGATTCCGCTCTGACCGCGTCCACAACCTATTTTTACAAGGTTTCAGCCGTCGCGGATGAAGAAGAGGGGGTATTGTCTGACCTTGTATCGGCCACAACCCAAGCGACGCCCACAACACCGACCATAGGACTGTCGCCCGCAAACCTTTCTTTCAGCGCGACAGTCGGAGCCTCAAGCCCTTCGGCCAAAACTGTAAGCGTATCTAACATCGGAACAGGAAGCCTCAGGGGGCTGTCTGTCAGTGTACACTATTCGAACGGTTCAGGATGGCTTACGGCCAGTCTATCCTCTTCAAGCGCCCCCTCTACCCTGACGGTGAGACCGCAAATAAACGCGTTAGCCGCGGGCACATATAGCGCAAGCGTCCGGATTTCGTCCTCGATCACCGGAGTAGTCAATAAATCCATAGGAGTCAGCCTTACGGTTTCCGCGCCCACCGCTTACACGCTGACTACCACCGTCAACCCGAGCGGGTCGGGAAGCGTGACCCGGAATCCGAATTATTCCAGCTACGCTTCTGGTACAGGTGTAACCGTGACCGCGAACCCCGGTTCCGGTTATATTTTCAGCTCATGGAGCGGCGCCGCGACAGGATCAACCAATCCAATAACGGTCACAATGAACTCAAACAAAACTCTGACAGCTAATTTCACGGCGGCGTCAGTCGGACCGACCATATCCGCGCCATCGTCGGCGAGTTCAAGCTTCCAAGTTAACTTGAGCTACGCGTGGCCAAGCAGCCATGCTACCACCGACCGTTACGAACTTGAAGCTTCTTACTACCAGTCCTCTGGATATTCTCTAGTAGTCGCAGGCGCCAACGGGGTCCGAACAAGTCCCATACCATTTTATTTGACCCCGGACGCGTCCGATATCGGCAAGACTATCTATTTGAGAGCAAGAGTCCGGAGCAACGGAAGCTACAGCCCTTACAGCCAAGTGAAAACGGTCACGGTGCCTAATCTCAAGATGTACCTAGTAGCCGACGCCGACAATACGGTGATCTACAACAGCGCCAACACGGCCCCCCAGAACACGGTCTATCCAAACGGCGATATCTCGGTCGGGACGAATTATTTCTACAACGCGTTTTCCTACGAATACCTAAACGGCGCTGCCGCCATCCGCTTCTCGGATCTCACCACGTATATCTACGGAAAGACGATCACAAAAGCGACCCTTATCTTTCAGGTGAATAGTCTTCCCGGCGCTTTCGACGGGAGCTACGCGGTCAACGCCCTGGCAGGGAGCTGGAGTCCTTCCACTCTCACGTACAACAACTGCCCGGACTACTACACTAGCAACACGGCGACAAAGAATGCTCCAACTAGCTCCGCCGTCCCGTGGAGCTTCGATGTAACCGGTATTGTACGGGCCTGGGCCGCGGGAACCTGGACTAATAACGGGTTCTATCTTCGCGACGCGAATATCTCCGCGCCGGGCAGCGAGTGCTACAGAGGCATCGACCTTTTATCGGTTGAAAGCGGCGTGGACTTCGCTCCTCGCCTCTACCTGGAGGTCAACTAATCTGAGGATAAGCCAAGGGGGGCATCGTTAGCCCCCCTTGGCATCTTCTCGAAAACCGAGCTGGCTCGTCCCGTGACTTCGAAATCCAGAAACGGCTTAATCGCTGACTAGATAGCTTGGAGGGGCATCCTGGCCTAGCATAACTTAATTGCGTTCTTACTTCCAAGACGATACCAGAAAGCTATATTACTGTTGCCAATTTTGTTGCGGCTTGTCTCTGTCCATTTCTTAAAGAAGTAATCACTAAACTGAAAAAAATTGCGCGCGATCCGTTACCAGCGGTTTATCCGTATATAGTAAATACACTTTAGACCATGTGAGATACTTTAGGGCTCATAAGCGATCTAGTCATAATATGCTATTAAGCTCAGACGACTTTATACTAGTCTAGAAGGGGACAGAAAAGAACTCAATCGCGCTGGTTCCGCCTCACGACCCTCAAATGAATTTATGTAAAGCTCCACAAAATATGAAGAAACTACTTAAGCATCTTCAACAAAATTGACAGCAGTATTGAAGATTTTCAGAAGAATAATGAAAAGTCTCGCGCCATCACAAAAGCTTGGCAAACGGCCTATCCGGCGACCCCTCTTTTAGCGCTCCAAAAACGCGTCAAGGCCCTCTTGGCTACGGTTTTACATATAAGGCCGCTTAGTTCCTTTCCCTAATCGGTATACAAAGCGAGGCTCTCCATCCATATATCCAAACTATCGTAGTATACTCTTGAAGTATTCTATACCAAAGAAAAGATTCAGAGAAAGCCTTGAAATGACGCTCCACTGGAACGCTCGCCAAGATCGAAGCTAGGCTTTGGATTGGCCTGGCGCCAATGAGCTAGTTTATTTCTTCATCCGCGCCAAGAGAGCAGGGATGCCGACAATGGCCGCGCCCAGCGTAAAGCCGAAGACCAGGATCAGCCAAAAACCGGCTTGAGTCGGCTTTGACGCGATACGGTCGCTAAAAACCAACAAGGACGAGAATGACACCAAGACGACAGCACAGAGGGCGACGATTCTGGAAACGGGCGATTTGCCCTTATCCGTCATAACAGCCTCCAACGCGAAGATGCCTTATGATATAATGCCGATGCGTGACGTCAAGCGGTTTTTTTGTCACGCTTGGCCGTATAGACTAGAGCGATCGCGAGGACCAGCCGCTCGACCTTGGTATCCACTTTTATCCCTGACGATAGTCAGGCGCGAATACAGGCGTAACTAGCCACGCCAGGTTGATTGACAATAAGGAGCGCAAATTCTAGCATTTAGCGACATGGCAACGATTCTTAGGAGGAAAGCGTGACAAATTACCATACTCTTGGGCAGGAACCTTGGCACGCCCGGTCAACTGAAGCTGTCCAAATCGCTTTCCAGAGCGGGAAGGAGGGGCTTTCTCCCCAGGAAGCTGAAAGACGCTTAAAGGATCATGGTACTAATGTGTTGAGTACGGGGAAAGGTACTTCTCCCATCATAATATTCCTTAAACAGCTCAAGAGCCCCCTCATCTATCTTCTGGCGGCCGCTGCCCTGGTATCTCTTTTTACTTCCCATGTGGCCGATGCCGCGGTGATAGGGGCGGTCATACTGCTCAATACCCTTTTGGGCTTTGTCCAGGAGTATAGAGCCGAAGAAGCCTTACAAGCGCTCAAAAAGATGACCGAACCCAGAGCACGGGTACTGCGCGAGGGAAAGCTCCAGTGGATAGCCGCAACAGCTCTGGTCCCCGGAGATATCATGGTTTTGGAAACGGGGGATAGGGTGGCCGCCGATGCTCGGATCATTCAGCGTACCGACCTTGAGATAGATGAATCCATCCTGACCGGTGAATCGGAGCCGGTCATGAAGAAGACTGAAGGGGTGGATGAAAAGGCCGCCCTAGGCGACCGGGTTAGCATGGTTTGGGCTTCCACCTCCGTTACCGCCGGCCGGGGACAGGCGGTAGTTACCGCTACGGGTATGGATAGTCAGCTAGGTAAGATAGCTGGGCAGGTACAAGCCGCGGGGGATGAGGAAACACCCCTGCAGAAGCGGATGAGTAAACTGGGCTTATACCTGGGGCTAGCCGGATTGGGTTTTGCCGCCCTTGTCTTCCTTATCGGGGTGCTCACGGGCTATGAGGTTTTCGAGATGATCCTCTTCTCCGTGGCGGTCGCTGTTTCGGCCATCCCTGAAGGGCTACCCGCTGTCATCAGCGTTACCCTGGCCCTGGGGGTCAAACGGATGGCCGCCCGAAAAGCTGTTATCAGAAGTCTTCCCGCGGTGGAAACCTTAGGCTCCACCACGGTTATCTGCAGCGATAAAACCGGTACAATCACCCGTAACGAGATGACCGTCACCAGGATAGTAGCTGGCAAGGGTGAATATTCAGTATCCGGGGACGGGTATTCCCTGGAAGGAGCTATAAGTTCAGATGAAGTGGAGGACTCAAAGGCCCTCGCGCTACTGCAACGTATTGGCGTCCTGGCCAACAATGCTAAGGTCCAATGGGATAGGGATCAAAGCTTGATAGGAAGCCCCACGGAGAAGGCCATCTTCGCCGCCGCCGGCAAGGGCTTAAAAGAAGCTATCAGGGAACTTACACAGGTAAAACGGCTGTCGGAGCTCCCCTTTTCCAGCAGCACGAAATACATGGCCGCCCTGGCTCAGGAGGGGGAAGAGCCGACCCTTTTTGTCAAAGGCGCGCCCGATAGGGTGATCAAGTTCTGCTCCCATATCTATGTGGATGGACAGAAGCGGGCCTTGGATGAAGAAACCCGCCGCGCCCTGGAGGAAAAGAACGAAGCCATGGCTTCCGGCGCCCTCAGGGTCATTGCCGGAGCGGTAAAAGTTATGCCTGGGAAAAGCGATATAACGCGGGAAGATGCCGAGGAGGGTCTTACCTTTGTCGGACTATGGGGCATTATCGACCCGCCCCGGGAGGATGCCATTGAGGCTATCAAGAAAGCCAAAGCCGCGGGCATCCGAGTGGTGATGATCACCGGCGACCATGCCGTGACCGCTTCCGCCATAGCTTGGCGAGTGGGTATAGCCCCAGAGGGGAGCCGCGCCGTCACGGGTCCCCAGATAGACAGTATGGACGACCAGGCGCTGGTTAAGGCCGCCTTCGATATTGGGGTTTTTGCCAGGGTTTCCCCGGAACATAAGCTCAAGATACTGCGTGCCCTTAAGGGGCATGGCGAAATTGTGGCCATGACCGGCGACGGGGTAAATGACGCGCCAGCCTTAAAGGGGGCGGACATTGGGGTTGCCATGGGCATCACGGGAACCGAAGTCGCCAAAGGCGCATCGGATATGGTTCTAATGGACGATGATTTTGCCACCATCGTTCACGCGGTCGAGGAAGGCCGGGGGATCTTCAACAATCTGCGTCGGGTTATTTTCTTCCTTCTGGCCACCAACTTAGGTGAGATCCTTACTCTAGCGGCGGGTCTTATCCTCGGTCTGCCCCTCCCCCTGACGGCGATCATGGTTCTCTGGATCAACTTAGCCACCGATGGCGCTTGTACCATCCCCCTGGGGGTGGAGCCTCGGCATGGCGACTTGCTCCGAGATACCCCAAGGGATCCTAAGGAGTCGGTGATTACCGGAAGCATCCTTTTCCGATTAGTCATCCTATCCCTAGTCATGATGCTGGGCACCATACTCATGTACCGTTATGAGCTTTCCGCGGGATCGCTGGAGCATGCCCGGACTATGGCCTTTACCACTCTGGCGGTTTTTCAATGGTTCCAGGCCTTGAACGCCCGTTCCAGTTCCGCCTCGATCTTTAAGCTTAGCTTCTTCTCCAATCCTTCCTTGCTTGTAGGCATCGGCGTCGCGGCTATATTACAGCTATTAGTCATTCATACCCCCATGGGCGAACAAATCTTCGGAACCGTTCCTATCAGTATTCTTGACTGGCTGCTTATACTTGGAGTCTGCGCTTCCATCACGCTTGTGGATGAATTGTTTAAGCTATTTGATAGAAAAAGCGAGGATCGCGCACAACGCTAGGGTACATGGACAAGAAGAGACGCTTGACTATTAACCGCGGGATCCCCTGGCCTTACCGTATCCCTTATATACTGCTACCAATTCTGTTGAAAAAATTAATAAGCGTTTTTTCATATCCGACATGGGTTTATAAAATTTCATTTACAGATCTACAGACAGAACCGGCTCTAGCTAGGCCTTTTTTGTCCCCTAATTAATCTGGAGAACCTAACATCCAGGATTGGTTAGCCACATGTTTATGTTGATACAGAGTACTGGAAGAATAAATGTGGCTTAATACTAAGCTACGAGGCAATTATAAATCTGTACCAAAGGATAGTGTGCGCCTATATAAAAACCGAATTCCTTTTTATATAAATGAACGGCACTAGGTTGCAACAAAATTGGTAGCAGTACATATCCCTTAACCGCCATGGTTTCTAAAAAGCGCTGAAGCGGTCCAAGCCTAAGAAAGCGGAGCTTGACAGACGAGCCGTCCACATTTAGGCTTATCATATACCGGTGTCTCGGGGAACGGAACGGCAAATGCTGTTTAGTTCATACGCCGAAAGGAAATATAATCTAATATGAATTTAGCTGAGTTTCTTCCATATTTCGGTATGTTGATGGGTTGTGTCGTGGCGCCCGGTATCGTGTTCATCTTTGTGTATCACTTGAGAAAAAATAAGAACGAGGTGCAGAAATTTTTATATCAGAAAGAAATACTTGAATTGGAACTAAAAAAGGAAGAACTCCGCGTGAAGGCGATAAGCGAAGAAAACAAACAGTATGATAGCTTATTGACTGATAAAATCAATCAAACGAAATAAACGCGTCAACGCTTCGTTAAGATATTTTTCTCCCGCCATAATGGAATGAATCGATTAGAACCCTTGAAAGGACTGTCAGATAGCTACGGCCGCTAAAAACCCGATCAGAAAGAACGAACCAATCGAAAACCGAGGAAAAACCGTGGAAAGGTTGAACCTGGCCAATGACGATCGGTCGGGCGTATTTCTTCGCCTGTCCCCCATGCCCCGCCGCGAATAATATGGTCATTGTTACGGTCGAGACTAACCCTCGTATCGCGAGGCTTTGGGTGAGGTTCATCGGAATACGCTTCATATAGGTCCCAACACCATTCCCATATATTTCCGCTCATATCATAAAGCCCCAATTCGTTGGCGGCTTTGGCAGCTACCGGCTTTGCTCCCTCGCTGTTGGCATAATACCACGCGACGCTATCCGCGTCGTCCGCTCCCGCATACGTATAGCCGCGGCTAAGCTTCCCGCCCCGGGCGGCATATTCCCACTCCGCTTCCGTCGGCAGCCGCCAACCGTTCGCGCTCCAGTCGCAGACCACGTCAGTACCGTCTATGGTGTAAACCTCTTCTAGACCATCGATCCGACTCAGCTTATTGGCATAGGCCACCGCGTCAGCCCAAAGCACCGTAAAAACCGGATAAGTATCGCCTAAACCGTATTCACCATCCTCCACGGACGGATTTCTGTCCATCAGAGCGATATATTCCCTTTGGATCACCTCCGTCTTCATCATCCAGAAGGAGTCGACGGTAACCATATGGACCGGCTTCTCATCGTCCTCGCCTGAGTTGGAACCCATCCAGAAGGAACCGCCTTCAACGAAACTTTCATCATGGAGAGACACAATACCTTTTTTTTTCAAGCTTATTGCCGTCTTATCGGGATTTTCTAAATTTTCCGCTTCTATTGCCGGCGATGCCGCATACTCGTTTTTCGAACAGCGGCGGACTAGTCGGAAGCCCAGAAAGCTATATAGCTCCGTCGGGGCGGCTCCGCCGCGGGCAGCCGATGGCAGAAGGTCCTGACTGTCGCTAATCCAGCCGCCGCCGCAAACCAAGTGACGCACGCCAGAATCAGAACCTGAAGGATTCGTTTGAGTCCAACCCCCATACGCACCGTGCCAATCCCAACACCATTCCATTACGTTTCCACTCAAATCGTAAAGACCCAACTCATTGGCGGCTTTAGTCGCTACTGGCTTCGCCCCTCTCTTCTCAGTCGTACTCGCATACCACGCTACGCTATCCAGATCGCTTGATCCTGAATAAGTATAGCCGCGACTAAGCTTTCCTCCCCGCGCGGCATATTCCCATTCCGCTTCCGTCGGCAGCCGCCAGCCGTTTGATTGCCAATCACAAATTACATCGTACCCATTTATGATATACGCCGGTTCAAGCCCATTTTTCTGGCTTAATGTATTAGCGTAGGCCAGCGCATTATACCAGGAAACATTATAAACCGGATAATTATCGCCTACCCCATATCTCATCGCCGGGTTGCTTCCCATCAAGGCCGCGTAGTCCTTTTGGGTTACCTCGGTCTTCATCATCCAGAAAGAGTCGATATTCGCCGTGGATACAGCCTTCTCTTCGTCACCACCGGTCACGGATCCCATCTTGAAAGAAGTCCCTTCAACGTAGATTTCATTATGGAGCGCTTTCGTACTACCAAGTTTGTCTAAGCCGAATACGGTTGTCGTATTCTTCCCCACACTGACAGGCATCGTCGCCGCACTTTCCTCATAGCCATTCAGCTTGACGGCTATCCGAACCGTACCGGCCGGCAGGTTTCGCGCCGTCGCCGGGCTCTTCCCAAGGCTTTTTCCGTCCACGACGACTTCCGCCCCGCTGGGTATGGTGGCGATAGTCATACTTCCCGTGGTCCAGGGTTCCCAGCGGGTGGTTTCGGCGCGGTTAACGCTGACGACAGCCGATATCGTATCGTAGCCCATCCCGAACCCCTCCACTATATAAGCGCCGATAGGCAAATCCGTTCGGAAATGTCCGCCATAGAGATCGAAGAAAACCTCATCATCCCGCGACAGCCTAAAGCCGGCGTCTGATGGAATGATGATATCAAGGTTGCCAAGCTCGGTTAGCACAATATCCCGCTGGGCGGTTTTTCCCTCCGGCACGTTGACCTTGCCTTGCCAGAGCAAGCCCGGACCGTGGACGACGGCGTCGTGGTCGCCGGCCTCAAGATCGCGGAAAAGGCCAGTGCCAAAAGCGCCGAGATCGCGGCCATCGATCTGGACCATACAGTCTGACGCCCCTTTGGCCTTCAGGATCAGGTTCCCTTTAAGGGGCTCCAAGGTCAGCTTCAAATCCCGCAGTTCGCCGGGAGCCAGGGTAACGATGGTCCGAGCCGCCCAGGCGGCGCGGCGCGCCTCAATCGTGATCGGCCGGCCGGCTGGCACTTTTTCGAACAAGGCGCCGCTCATACCGACGAACACGCCGTCGATCAGCACTTCCGCCTCAGCGGGGTCGCTCACAACGAAGAGTTCGGCCACTTCCGGAACGGCGGGAAGGACGGAAACGGCGCCGGTGGTGGCGCCAAGCTTGGTCCCGGACGCGGCGCCGCTGGCTCCCGCCGGCATCTTGAATACGAAATCCCCCTTATCCAGGTTGGGATCGCGGATTTTGCCGTACTGGGGATGCTGGGCGGCGTAGCTGTAATTGACCACCTTCTCGTCCAGGAACTCGCCGAGTTCGGCGCCGGTCACATACGCGTCGCCGTTGCGGTCGGCCTCCCCGCCGATGCCGGCGACAAACTGGTCTCGGAACACGCTGCGGTCCGGCACGGTTTCATCGGCCGATCCCGAGGTGATGAACTGCCGCACCGCGCTCAGGGTTTTTTCGCTGATATTGGTCGGCATCGCCCGGCTGATAGCGAAAATGGAGCCGGAAAAGCAGGAGTCGAACAGGAAGAGCGCGTGGCGCGCCTCAATATTTTTAGCCCAGGTATCGAACTGCTGCATCGGGACGGCTTTGCGCTTAAAGCCCGTCGGATCGATTTCCGGGTTGGGCGCGTCCGTCGGCACGATGTAGCCCATATCCAAGCCACTGGCTAGTTTCAAGGTATGGCCGTGGCCGGCGTAATAGAAAAGAAGCCGGTTCCCCTCCTCAAAACCGTAGGCATCGATAAAATCGGTATAGGCGCGTTCCAGCTCCCCGGAAGCGAGATCGGCCTTGACCGTAACGTGGAAACCTTGGACTTCCAAGGCCCGCTTGACCGCGTCCGCGTCCTCGGCGGTCCCCGACAGCTTGGGCCAGCCGGCGTTGTACAGCGCTTCCCCGATCACCAAGGCGTACGACGCCGTAAAGCCGCCGACATCAGTACCGTCCAGCGCCGTCACTTTCAAACTCCGCTCCTGGCCAAAAACCGCCGTAGTCAGCGACAAAAGGAAAAAGAGCGTGAGGCTGTCAAAAACCTGTCGTAATTGGGATCGATTTAGCGACGCGCCTAGGAGATGGCGCTTTTGGCGCGAGCTTTGATTGGATTCCGCCATAATTCGATGCTTCTCCTTTTGTAGCTATTCAACATTGAAAACGGTCGTTCCCTTCGGGCCGATGTAGTAACTGGCCAGGGCTTCCGCCCGTTCCGCCGCCACCCCGGCGCCGGACGCCGCGCTGGGCGTGGCCGTCACCGTTAGCCCGCGATCAATGGCGGTTCTGGCGTCGCCCGAAAGCGTCAAGAAATCGGCTTCGGTGTTGTCGAAAGGAACGGTGGAGGCGACCACTTTGATGAATTCGGTGCCGTAGGGCGGCCCCAAAGTAAAAGCGAAGCCGTCGCGTTCTCCCGGAATCCGGACTGGAGCGCCGGGCTTAAGCGTGCCGCCACCGCCGTAACGGTTCGGCCAAATCAACCGCACCTGGCCGTACACATCGATATGGTAAACCTTGACGTACGCTTCCTTGGTGACGCTCACAAGGCACACCATAGCTTCACCATCGGCGTAGCTGGCGCCGGGACCGCGTTCAGTGCTGACGGCGACGGCTAGTCCATCGATATGCGTCTGGTAGGACCATTTCACCAGTGTCTGGGCTGTAGCCGCCG